>NZ_JBWLKN010000022.1:0-133371 GCF_059026195.1 Streptomyces sp. A01
GCCTCGGCCAGCGCCGACGCGGGCACCCCCGCCAGCTGCTCCGGTGTCGCCTTCTCGTTGCCCTCCTCATCCTTGCCGCCCCCGGCGAGCAAGTACGGCGCCTTGGCGTGCGCGTGGTCGCGCAGGGCCATGATGAGGAGCTTGGGGGACAGCGGCTTGCCGGTGTTCCACGCGGGGCACTGCGACTGGCAGCGCCCGCACTCGGTGCAGGTGGAGAAGTCCAGCAGGCCCTTCCACGAGAAGTGCTCGACCTGGGAGACACCGAACTGGTCGTCCTCGCCCGGGTCCTCGAAGTCGATCGGCTTGCCCCCGCTCACCATCGGCTGGAGCGCGCCGAGCGCCACATCGCCGCTGGCCTCCCGCTTGAACCAGATGTTGGGGAAGGCGAGGAAGCGGTGCCAGGCGACGCCCATGTCGGTGTTCAGGCCGATGGTGGTCGCCCAGATCATCGTGGTGCCGAGCTTCACCATCGCGAAGAAGTACACGAGATTCTGCAGGGTGCCGGTGCTCAGGCCGTCGGTGAGGGCGGTGATCGAGTACGAGGCGAGGTACCCGGGCTCCCAGCCGTCCACGTGGTGCAGCGAGCCCTCAAGCCCGCGCAGGGCCAGGATGCAGACGCCGATGGTGAGGATCACGTACTCGACGAAGTACCCCTGCCAGGCCGTCGACCCCGAGAAGCGGGACTTGCGGCCCGCCCGGGACGGCAGGCTCAGCAGCCGGATGACGATCAGGACGAGGATGCCGAGCGTGGTGCCCAGCGCGATGAGCTCGATGTAGAGCTCGTACGGGAGCCATCCGCCGATGACCGGAAGAATCCAGTCGGCCTTGAACAGCTGTCCGTACGCGGCGACGATCGTCAGACCCAGCGTGAAGAAGCCGACGGCGACGAACCAGTGGGCGACGCCGACGACGCCCCACTTGTTCATGCGCGTATGGCCGGCGAACTCCTTGGCGAGGGTGATGCTGCGCTGCTTCGGGTCGTCGGTGCGACTGCCCTGCGGGATCGGCGCGCCGAGCTTCATGAAGCGGACGATCTGCGCGATGGCGCGGCTGACGAGCGCAACGCCGACCGCGGTGAGGACCAGCGACACGATGATCGCGGCGAGTTGCATGGCGGCTCCTCGAACCTACGAGAGCGGGGGTTTGCTCAGTAGCGACTAGCGGGGGATTACTAAGCAGTAACTTAGTGGGGTCTTTGCCGAGATTACCGAGGATCGTTCCGTCGGCACACTCGACCAGCCGGTGATATGCATCGCTGAGGGTTGCCTTCGTTGGACATTCTCCGTCCGTGACCCCTATTTTCGCCCCCGGCCACCCCTCTGACCGCCTCGTTCCTCCTGTTGTGCGAGTAAGCGCCATATAAAAGTTGAGTGCGGTCGACTCACCTCTGTTGACAGGGCAATCCCGATCGTGCACGCTTGAGCCTGTTCCACTCAAGTCAGCTGGAGGATTGACATGGCACGTGCGGTCGGCATCGACCTGGGTACGACGAACTCCGTCGTCAGTGTTCTCGAAGGCGGTGAGCCCACCGTCATCACCAACGCCGAGGGCGCCAGGACCACGCCGTCCGTTGTCGCCTTCGCGAAGAACGGCGAGGTTCTGGTCGGCGAGGTCGCCAAGCGCCAGGCGGTCACCAACGTGGACAGGACCGTTCGGTCGGTCAAGCGCCACATGGGCACCGACTGGAAGATCAACCTGGACGGCAAGGACTTCAATCCGCAGCAGATGAGCGCCTTCATCCTGCAGAAGCTGAAGCGGGACGCCGAGGCCTACCTGGGTGAGAAGGTCGCCGACGCGGTCATCACCGTGCCTGCCTACTTCAACGACTCCGAGCGGCAGGCGACGAAGGAAGCCGGCGAGATCGCGGGCCTGAACGTCCTGCGTATCGTCAACGAGCCGACGGCCGCCGCTCTCGCCTACGGGCTGGAGAAGGACGACCAGACCATTCTCGTCTTCGACCTCGGTGGCGGCACGTTCGACGTCTCGCTCCTGGAGATCGGCGACGGCGTGGTCGAGGTCAAGGCCACCAACGGTGACAACCACCTCGGTGGTGACGACTGGGACCAGCGGGTCATGGACTACCTGGTCAAGCAGTTCAACAACGGACACGGCGTGGACCTGTCCAAGGACAAGATGGCTCTCCAGCGTCTCCGCGAGGCCGCGGAGAAGGCGAAGATCGAGCTGTCCTCGTCCACCGAGACCACGATCAACCTGCCGTACATCACGGCGTCGGCCGAGGGCCCGCTGCACCTGGACGAGAAGCTCACCCGGGCCCAGTTCCAGCAGCTGACCTCCGACCTGCTGGAGCGCTGCAAGACCCCGTTCCACAACGTCATCAAGGACGCCGGCATCCAGCTGTCCGAGATCGACCACGTGGTCCTCGTCGGTGGCTCCACCCGGATGCCCGCCGTCGCCGAGCTCGTCAGGGAGCTGACCGGCGGCCAGGACGCCAACAAGGGCGTCAACCCGGACGAGGTCGTCGCCATCGGCGCCGCGCTCCAGGCCGGTGTCCTCAAGGGTGAGGTCAAGGACGTCCTGCTGCTCGACGTCACGCCGCTGTCGCTTGGTATCGAGACCAAGGGCGGCATCATGACGAAGCTGATCGAGCGCAACACCACGATCCCGACCAAGCGCTCCGAGATCTTCACGACGGCCGAGGACAACCAGCCGTCCGTGCAGATCCAGGTGTACCAGGGCGAGCGCGAGATCGCGGCGTACAACAAGAAGCTCGGAATGTTCGAGCTGACCGGGCTGCCGCCCGCGCCGCGCAACGTGCCGCAGATCGAGGTCACCTTCGACATCGACGCCAACGGCATCATGCACGTCTCCGCCAAGGACCTCGGCACCGGCAAGGAGCAGCGGATGACCGTCACCGGCGGCTCCGCGCTGCCGAAGGACGACATCGAGCGCATGATGCGCGAGGCCGAGCAGTACGCGGACGAGGACCACAAGCGCCGCGAGGCCGCCGAGACGCGCAACCAGGCCGAGCAGCTCGTGTACCAGACGGAGAAGTTCCTCAAGGACAACGAGGAGAAGGTCCCGGACGACGTCAAGACCGAGGTCGAGACCGCCGTCGGCGAGCTGAAGGAAAAGCTCAAGGGCGAGGACAACGCCGCGATCCGCGAGGCCACCGAGAAGGTCGCCACCGTCAGCCAGAAGCTCGGCCAGGCGATGTACGCGGACGCGCAGGCCGCCGGTGCGGGCGCCGAGGGTGCCGCGGGCGCTGAGGGTGCCGGTGCCGCGGGCCAGGCCAAGGACGACGACGTCGTGGACGCCGAGATCGTCGACGACGAGAAGACGGATGACCGAAGGGATGGTGCCGCGTGACGGAGGAGACCCCGGGCTTCGACGAACAGCCCGACGTCCCCTCTGATGCCGCATCAACCCCCGACGCCGCGTCGCAGACCGACGCGGCGGAGGGGGCCGGGTCCGCCGACAAGGCGGGCCCGGCGGCCCCGGCAGGGGACGCACAGCGAAACGGTCAGGCGAAGCAGGACGTGGCCCTCACGGCCCAGCTCGACCAGGTCCGTACCGCGCTCAACGAGCGCACCGCGGACCTCCAGCGCCTCCAGGCGGAGTACCAGAACTACCGCCGCCGGGTGGAGCGGGACCGGGCCACGGTCGCGGAGATCGCCGCGGCGAAGCTCCTGACCGAGCTCCTTCCCGTACTCGACGACATCGGCCGCGCGCGGGAACATGGCGAGCTGGTCGGTGGGTTCAAGTCGGTCGCCGAGTCGCTGGAGAGCGCGGCGGCCAAGCTGGGCCTGCAGCAGTTCGGCAAGGAGGGCGAGCCCTTCGATCCGCTGGTGCACGAGGCGCTGATGCACAGCTACGCGCCGGACGTCACGGAAACGACGTGCGTGTCGATCCTCCAGCCGGGGTATCGGATCGGCGAGCGAACGATTCGCCCCGCGCGGGTCGCCGTCGCCGAGCCGCAGCCAGGTGCCGCGGCGGGCGGCAGCGGTGACGAAGCGGCAGACGAGGAGAGCGGTGGCCCAGACGAGGGCTGACGCGGTGCACGGAGAGGAGGGACGTCGAGGATGAGCACCAAGGACTTCGTGGAGAAGGACTACTACAAGGTCCTCGGCGTCCCGAAGGACGCCACCGAGGCCGAGATCAAGAAGGCGTACCGGAAGCTCGCCCGCGAGTACCACCCGGACGCCAACACCGGGAACGCGAAGGCCGAGGAGCGCTTCAAGGAGATCTCCGAGGCGAACGACGTCCTCGCTGATCCCAAGCGGCGCAAGGAGTACGACGAGGCCCGAGCGCTGTTCGGCAACGGCGGCTTCCGGCCGGGCCCGGGCGGGCCCGGCGGCACCGGCAACTTCAACTTCGACCTGGGCGACCTCTTCGGAGGCGGCGGACCCCAGGGCGGCGGCACCGGTCCTGGCGCCGGGGGCTTCGGCGGCGGTCTCGGCGACGTCTTCGGCGGCCTGTTCAACCGGAGCGGCGCGGGCACCCGTACCCAGCCGCGCCGGGGCCAGGACATCGAGTCCGAGGTGACGCTCAGCTTCACCGAGGCGGTGGACGGGGCGACCGTCCCGCTGCGGATGTCCAGCCAGGCGCCCTGCAAGGCGTGCCAGGGCACGGGCGACAAGAACGGCACCCCCAGGGTGTGCCCGACCTGCGTCGGCACCGGGCAGGTCAGCCGGGGCGGCGGTGGCGGCTTCTCGCTCACCGACCCGTGCGTGGACTGCCGGGGCCGCGGCCTGATCGCCCAGGACCCCTGCGACCAGTGCAAGGGCAGCGGTCGCGCCCGCTCCTCGCGGACCATGCAGGTCCGCATCCCGGCGGGCGTCAGCGACGGCCAGCGCATCAGACTGCGCGGCAAGGGCGCGCCGGGCGAGACGGGCGGCCCGGCGGGCGACCTGTACGTCGTGGTCCACGTCGACGCCCACCCGGTCTTCGGCCGCAAGGGCGACAACCTGACCGTCACCGTGCCCGTCACCTTCGCGGAGGCGGCCCTCGGCGCCGAGATCAAGGTCCCGACGCTGGGCGGCCCGGCGGTCACCCTCAAGCTGCCCGCCGGTACGCCGGGTGGCCGCACCATGCGCGCCCGTGGCAAGGGAGCGGCGCGCAAGGATGGCACTCGGGGCGATCTGCTTGTCACCATAGAGATCGCGGTGCCGCAGGATCTGAGTGACAAGGCGCGAGACGCGCTGGAGACGTACCGCGAAGCGACATCGGACGAGGACCCGAGGTCCGAGCTGTTCCAGGCCGCGAAGGGAGCATGAGATGGACGGCCGAGGCGTACGGAGGCCAGGCGGCCCCAGCCGCAACCCCTACGAGCTGACCGACGAGTCACCGGTATACGTCATCTCGGTCGCCGCTCAGCTCTCCGGCCTGCACCCGCAGACCCTGCGGCAGTACGACCGTCTCGGCCTGGTCTCCCCTGACCGCACCCCGGGCCGCGGCCGCCGCTACTCGGCCCGCGACATCGAGCTCCTGCGCCAGGTCCAGCAGCTGAGCCAGGACGACGGCGTCAACCTCGCCGGCATCAAGCGGATCATCGAACTGGAGAACCAGGTGATCGCGCTCCAGTCACGCGTCGCCGAACTCCAGCAGGCCGTCGAGGGCGCCGCGGCGACCATCCAGCAGCGCGAGGCAGCCGTCCACGCCTCGTACCGGCGGGACCTGGTCCCGTACAACCAGGTCCAACAGTCGAGCGCGCTGGTGGTCTGGCGACCGAAGCGGCCGGGTGTGGAGTAGCCCCGCTCGTCTTTCGCCTCGTTCGCCGTTTCTCGGTCGCTTTCTCCGTCTGTACGGTCGTTTTCTCAGGCTGTACGCGCAGGCCCGTCACCCGGTCGCCGGGCGGCGGGCTTGTCGCTGTGTGGGGGCTGGTGGCTTGCTCGGGGGCGCTCGCCGTCAGGGCTGCGCACCGCCGTTCATCCGATCGGATGGACAAACGATCGAAAGCCGACCGCCAGGCCGCCCGCTCCCTAACGTGGCGGCGTCGCTTGTGCCGCAGGGGACGCCCACCCACACTTGAGGAGGAGGTGCCGCGCTATGACCGCTCTCGTCCACGAAGCCCCGCCGGAGGTGCCAGCCATGCCCCCCCCGACGCTCGATGAGGCCCTGTGGCAGGCGTGGAAGACCATGGAACTCCCCGAGGGCTTCAACGCCGAGATCGTCGAGGGGTTCATCGAGGTGTCGCCGACTGGACGCTTGGACCATGGCCAGACCGCCAACCGACTGCGCCGGATGCTGGACAAGCATCTTGAGGGTAGTGACTTCGCCGCTCACCAGGACATCAATGTGATCCATGGGCTCAAGCCATGGGTGCCTGACGTGTTCATTGGGCCCGTGGACCTGGCGGACATCGCTACCGAGGACGGCCTGGGCGCCGACGCCACCGCTGTTCAGTTCGTCGCGGAGGTTGTCTCCCCGGGCCGAGCGAACATCAAGCGCGACCGGGTCCGCAAGCGCCGCGCGTACGCCGAGGCGGGCATCCCGGTCTACGTCCTCATCGACGACCACGACAACCACGGCACGGTGACGGTCCTGACCGCCCCCTCCCGCGAAGAGGGCGTCTATGCCGCCTCCACCCGCGTTCCGTACGGCACCGAGGTGACCATCCCGGAGGGCCCGGCGAAGGGTTTCGTGATCACGGAGGCCGTGACGGGGCCGCGCAGGGCGTGAGCCGGCAGACGTGTCCGCAGACGTGATGGGCCCGCTACCCCGGTTGGGTGGCGGGCCTGTTGTCGTCCTCCATCAGGCCGTACGGTGTAGCTACACCGCGATTCGTGCGGTTTTCCCGCGCGAAAGGCGCTGAAGCCGCTCGGAGGAGGTGAACGGGGATGTTGCTGAGTTTTCGCGTGGCCAATCACCGTTCCATCAGAGAAGAGCAGCAGCTCCTGCTGGCTCCCGTCTACGACGCGGACCGCCCCGAGGGCACGGAGTGGCAGGCGGTGCCGGTCGCGGCGCTGTTCGGCGCGAACGCGGCGGGCAAGTCGAATGTGGTGCACGCGCTCCAGTTCCTCGCCACGCTGGTGGTGTCGTCGCACCGGGACGCTGAGCCGGGTGGCGGCATCGAGCGGTATCCGTTCGCGCTGGACCCCGAGTGCGCGGACGAGCCGTCGTGGTACGTGGTGGACCTGGTGCTGGCCGGTGTGCGGCATACGTACGGGTGCAGCATGGACGGCGAGCGGGTCCTCGATGAGTGGCTCTACAGCTATCCGAAGGGCCGCAAGCGGACGGTTTTCCAGCGGTCGGGGGACGACTTCGTCTTCGGTGAGACGCTGCCGAGACGCGAGCTGGAGCTGATCAAGAACATCACCGAACCGAACAGCTTGTTCCTGTCGGTGGCCGCCCGCTCCCGGCAGGACGCGGTACAACCGGTGTACGAGTGGTTCAGGTCGCAGCTGACGTTCCGGTCGGGCGGCGGCTTCCAGACGCTGTGGGGTCTCGAAGCGGAACAAATCCTGACTGAGCCCGCGCTGATTCCCTCCGTGGTCAGCCTGTTGCGCGCGGCGGACCTCGGCATCGAGAACGTGGGCATCGAGACCGTGCGGGACGATGAGCTCCACGCGGACAGAATGCTGAGGGGAGCGCGGCCCAGCAAGTCACACCGGAACCTCCTGGCGAGGGCCCTGCTGCCCAGGGAGCGACGTCGGGTGTGGGTTCAGCAGCGCGGCCGGGGCGGCAGCGTCCGGATGGGCATGGAGGACCAGTCGGCGGGCACGAAGGCACTGTTGGCCTATGCCGTTCCTGTTCTGAGCGCACTGGGCGACGGGGGACTGCTCGTCGTGGACGAGGTCGACTCCAGCCTGCATCCACGCCTCACCGCACACCTGATCAAGCTGTTCCACGACCCCGCCACCAACCCGCACGGTGCACAACTCCTGCTCACCACGCACGATGCGAGCCTGCTCGGCCGCGACGGCGGCGAGGACGTTCTCAAGCGGGACGAGGTGTGGTTCGTGGAGAAGGACGAGTACGGCGAGACGACGATCTTCCCGCTCTCCGACTTCAAGCCACGCCAGGACGAGAACCGGGAACGCCGCTATCTGGGGGGCAGCTACGGCGCGGTCCCGTTCCTGAGCGACGAACGCTTCGAGGCGGCGGTGGCCGCCCGTGGGAGGGGGCCGGGTGGCGAGGACCCCGAAGAGTAGCGGGCGGCGCCGTCCCGCCTTCGAGTCGAACCTCTCACGGGGGCCCGCGACTCGCCGTGCTCGCATGCGCCTGCTGGTTGTCTGCGACGGCGAGGTGACCGAGCGGGACTACGTTCAGGGGCTCGTCAACCACCTCGGCAACCCCGCCGTCACGGTCCGGGTGCGGACGAAGTCGTGCTCGCCGTCGCAGCTTGTCGATTACGCGGTCAAGGAACAGGACCGCGTTGCTGGGGACTTCGACGAGGTCTGGTGCGTCTTCGACATCGACCACTACGACGTCGCGGCAGCGGTAGCGGAGGCCCAGCGGCAGGGCATTAAGGTCGCCCTGTCCAACCCGTGCTTCGAGCTGTGGCTGATCCTGCACTTCCGCGCGCACAGCTCGTACGCGGCGACGTACAAGGACCTGCTGCCGCACCTGAAGAAGCACGTGCCTGGTTACGACAAGGCGCGCCTGAACTTCGCGGACTACGAGGCGCGTTGGTCCGAAGCCGTAACGCACGCCCGGCGGTTGGCTGAGCCGGGACAGGAACACCGTACGAACCCGTCCACAGGGATGTGGATGCTTGTGGAGCGGGTCGCGGAGCGCTGAGGGCTCCGCGTGCCGCCCTGTGGCTCACGCCCGTTCGCGGGGCGGTGGCCTGTCGATCTCGCACCACACGACCTTGGACGCCGGTCCCCACAGCTCGCCCTGGAGCGGAAAGTGGTTCCACCGGTCGGAGAACAACCGCAGCAGATGCAGGCCCCTGCCCCCCTCGCTGTCGTCGCCGACTTCCCGTACGTCCGGTGGCTCGCTACTGGTGTCCCATACGGTCAGCCGCAACGTCCCGGTCTCCTCGGTCCAGGTGAGCCTGAGGTCCGCCTCACCGTCCGAGTGCACGATGGCGTTCGTCAGCATCTCGCTGGCCAGCAACTCGGCCTGATCGGTCAGTTCGGTCAGTTCGTGGACGGCCAGAACGGTCCGCACAGAAGCTCGTGCGACACCGATGGCTCGCGGGTCATGCGGGATGTGGAAGCTGTACTCGAAGGGCGTGATCTGGGATGCGGTGAGGGGCATGGGAGCCTCCTGATGGCGCGATGGGGCGGGCCGACCGGTGTCCATGCCGCTGCCCTCGCCGGACATGCCGGTGCCTGTGCCCTGGCGGGCGGCAGACATGGGGGTAGCGGTGCGCTTCCGGTGTGGCCGGTAACCACTCTGTGAGCGGCGCAGTACTCAACGTAGAGGCCAAGTATGGCCCCTTGCAACACGTTCTTCGACGTTCGCCCGATCGTGCTGAGCCGTGACACAGTGGCGCCGCAAGCCCGAGAAGGAAGAGAAGTCCATGGCGAGGAGGAGCAACCCCACGGCACGCCAAGTGCGGTTGGGAGCGGAACTCAGAAAGTTGCGAGAGGGTGCGGGAGTTCCTGCGCGTGAGGCTGCCCGCGCGGTCGGCGTGGACCAGGCGACGATGTCCCACCTGGAGGCGGGACGCATCGCAGTTGGCGCTGAGCGCGTGCGAAATCTGGCGTCCTCTTACGGCGTTGAGGATGCCGCGTTGGTGGACGCTCTAGCGGCGATGGCTTCAGAGCGTGTGCGAGGTTGGTGGCAGAAATATCGAGCGGTTGGCAGTACTGCTCTGCTCGACCTTGCGGAGCTTGAACACCACGCTCCCCGCCTCAGGATTTTTCAGGTGGTGCATATCCCGGGCCTTTTTCAGACGGAGGAACACAGCCGCGCTCTGTTCAATAACGCACAATACGGATTGTCACGGGACCGCGCTGACGCGCTGGTGGCCTTTCGCCAGGCGCGTCGTCAGATCCTCGACCGTGACAAGCCGCCTGTTGTCAGGCTGGTCATCCATGAAGCAGCGCTTCGGATGCAGGTGAGTGGTCGGAAGGTCGTCCGTAGCCAACTTGAGTTTCTTTTGCGGGAGTCGCATCGGCCTTCAGTGCACTTCAGGGTCATTCCCTTTGCCCGGGAGGGCTTTTCGCCCGCGTTCGCGATGTTCTACGCAGACGGCGTAGTAGTCCAGCTGGATACGGCGCAGTTTGACATCGTGCGAGGGTCCTCTTTCGTTGATGATGCCGAGCAGTTGTCTGAGTATCGACAGGCGTTCAGCTTGCTGGAGCAAGATGCGCTGTCGACGGACGAGACTCGGGACTTCGTCAACGACATGATCCGGGAGTTGTGAGGGTGCGGGCTGTGACGCAATGGCGAAAGAGTTCGTTTTCCGGCCCCTATGAGCAAAACGAGTGCGTCGAGGTATCGAAGGCCGCAGACGACCTCATACGTCTCCGGGAGAGCGACGCCCCCGGCGTCGTCCTCATCACCACACCGACCGCCCTCCGGGGCCTCATCGGGGCCGTCAAGGCGGGGGCGTTCGGCCCTTCGGCTTCCTGACGCGCAGAGCCGCCTGCGGCGGGCCTGGTCTTCGTATGGCCTCGCCGTGTGGCAGCGAATCGCGGTCGTGAACTTCAAGCGGACTTGAGGGGACATATGCCCCCACCAGGCGCAGTATGGAGATGATGGCAGGAGGTAGCACCATGATGGAAGTCAAGACGATCGAGAAGCCGGATGAGCGGCGAGATTTTCCCCGAGGGCACCTCGAAGCGCTCCACATGACGGGGCTGGACTTCGCTATTGCCACGTTTGAGCCTGGCTGGCGGTGGTCGGAGTCGCTGGGTCCTCTCGTGGGGACCAAGAGCTGCGAGGTCCACCACAACGGGTTCCTGGTGCAGGGTCGGCTGCGCGTGCGCATGGACGACGGGGCCGAGTCCGAGGTCGGGCCCGGGGACGTGTTCGTTGTCCCGCCGGGTCACGACGCGTGGGTCGTGGGTGACGAGCAGGTCATCGCGTATGACTTCGCTGGTGGCATGGCCCAGGAGTACGCCCGCCTGGAAGAGGGCTGACTCATGACGTTCGTGCAGGTCATCGACTACGAGACCACGCAGGAAGCGAAAATGGGAGAGGCCTTCGACGAGTGGCTGGCGGCCACCGAAGGCAAGCGCACGGTGAGCCGGGAGTGTCACACGAAGGACCGTGACAGGCCGAACCACTACGTGGACATCGTTGAGTTCCCGTCGTACGAGAAGGCGATGGCCAACAGTGAGCTGCCCGAGACGCAACGCGTGGCGGAAAAGTTCCGCGCGTTGTGCACCGCCGAGCCCCGGTTCTTGAACCTGGAGGTCATCGACGAAGTGCGGTAAGCATGGCAGGGGCGGCAGGACTCGAACCTGCGGCCTTCGGTTTTGGAGACCGGTGCTCTGGCCAGCTGAGCTACACCCCTTTGGTGTGCGTTAGTTTCGCACGGCGTGCGGCCCGTCGCCATGATTTTCGCGCGGACGGTCCGCTGGTGACCGCCGAAGGTGGGGGTCGTGGGCGGGGCCTTCGTGGGTCATGACGCGTCACGCCAGGGAGGCGCTCCGCACCACCGTGATGCGGCGGCCGGGCCGTTCCTCAGACCCGGCCCATGCCCCTGGTCAACGTGATCTCGATCGCCACGCGCTCCGGGTTGGGGGTCGGTGTGCGGCCGTAGCGGTCGGCGTAGCGGCGGACGGCCTCGGCGACCGATTCGGGGTCGGTGCGGACCCGGGCGCGGCCCTCCAGGGTTGACCAGCGGTCCTTGTCGACCTGGCAGACGGCGACCGGCGCGCCCTCTTCGCCTGCCGCCAGGACGTTGGCGACCTTGGTGCTGGTCCTGCGGGTGATGACGCGCGCGAGCCCGGCCTCGGGGTCGTAGGTGACGCCCACGGCGACCACGTGGGGTGTGCCGTTCGGGCGCATCGTGGTCAGCGTGCAGAGGTGGTAGTCGCGCCAGAACGCGAGGAATTCGGGGCTGGGGTCGCGCGGGTCGATGGCCATGACCGGCAGCGTAATCGGCGAGCTTGAGGGCGCGGGCCGGGGGCCGGACGGTTGTCCGGTGGGATGGCGGGAGCCGTTTTCTCCCGCTCCCGCCGGCATTCTCAGCTCACAGGAAGTCCGTGGTCTCCAGGTCGAAGGAGAAGGGAGCGGGCAGGGGGATGGGCTTGCCGAAGGCCCGGGACTGGGCATCCGCGTACACGCCGTTCATGGGGTCGCCGAACAGGGTGATGGCGGATTTGCCGCGGTCGACGAGCAAGTAGAGAGGGATCTCGGCACGGGCGTAGCAGTCGCGCTTGGCGACACGGTCGCCGTCGGGCCTGCTGCTGGTCACCTCCACGACCATGGCGACTCCACCGCAGGGCATCCAGGACGGGGCGCCCCGGAAGAGACGCAGTTCGCGTGGCGCGAAGGTGATGTCCGGGATGACCCGGTTCTTGGGGCACAGGCCGCCCCGGGGCAGGATCAGCCCCGAGTTGCCGGACTGCTGCATGGGCGTCTGGGAGCGCTCGTACGTCTGCCAGACGATGAGCTCGATGGCGTCCTGGTGGTCGCCGTCCGGAGTCGGTGACACGACGATTTCCCCCTCGATGAGCTCGGCCTTGAAGCCTTCGGGCGTCTTCAGGGCCAGAAAGCTCTCAAGGAGGAGGTCTTCCTGCGTGGGCGTCGGCTCGTGTGCCATAGCCGTCATGCTGCACCCCCTTGTGGTCGCTGGCCAGTGTGGCTGGCCGGGGGTGGGGGAGCCGGGCCCTCGCGGGTGGTTCACCCGTTCGGGGCCCGGCTCCCGGGGGTCAGCCGAGGTACGAGGTGACCTTGTCGCTGGCCGGGGACTCGTTGCCCGCGGCGTCGACTGCCGTGATGTCGTACTGGTAGATGACGCCGGTGCGGACCTGGGTGTCCTCGTAGGCGAGCTGGGGGACCGGGACCTCGGCGAGGAGCCTGCGGGATTCGGCCGGGCCCTCGGGCCGCGGGATGGCCGCGCGGTAGATCCGGTAGGTCACCGCGTCGTACTCGGGGCGCTCGCCGGCGGGGGTGCCGCCGTGCTTCCAGTGGAGGTGGACGCTCGCGGCGCCCAGCAAGGTGCGCGGGAACTTGGGCTGGAGGGGGGCGATCTTGTCGTCGTACGGGCGGACCGCGCTGACCTGGCGGCACGCGGACTGGTTCCCGGCGGCGTCCACGGCGCACACGTCGTAGTACGTGAGCTCGTCGACGTACGCCGCGGTGTCCAGGTAGGAGGTGCCGGTGACCTCGGCGATCAGGGTGCTCGGGATCTGGTTGTCGTAGACGCGGTACGCGACGGTGTCGTCGGTGTTCGCGGTCCAGGTGAGCATGATCCCCGAGGCGACGCCCTTGGCGGTGATGTCGTTCGGTGCGTCCGGGCTGGTCTTGTCGGCCGGGGTGACGTGGGTGCCGGTGGACTTCGCGGAGCGGTTTCCGGCCTTGTCGACGGCGGTGACCGCGTACTCGACCGGCTTGCCGTCTGCGAGCGGGGCGTCGGTCAGGGTGGTCCCGGTGACCGGCTTCGTACCGCTGACCTTGGTCCAGGACGGGGCGCCCAGGGGGCGCCGGTGCACCTCGTAGCCCGCGAGGTCGAGCTCGGCGTTCTTGGGCCAGGTGAGCGTGGTCTTGAGGGTGCCCGGCTGGTAGACGGCCTTCGGTGCCGCCGGGTTGAGCGGCTTGGTCTTGTCCACGCTGGGGCTGGTGATGGGCGGGTAGCCGAACTTGACGTTGGCGGAGCCCTTGAACGCGGCGAAGTCCACGCGCAGGGTGTGCCGCCCCTTGGGGATGGTCACCTGGACGGCCTTCTTACGGGTCGTGGCGACGTCTTTCCACAGGTCGATCTTGCGGGTGCCGTCGAGGTAGACGCGGATGCCGTCCTGGGCCTCGGCGGAGAAGGTGAAGGGGCCGCCGGAGCCGAAGTCGCGGGTGACCGACCAGCGGACGCCGAAGTTGTCGCGTGGCAGGGTCACCCCGCCCGGGTCGCCGGTGCCGTAGTTTTCGTTGATCGCCGCGTCGCAGGCGGTCTTCTTCGGGGTACCCCGGAAGGTGGTGTTGGCGTAGTACTGCGCCTTCCACTCGCCGGGCTTGCAGGTGGCGGCGCGCGGGGTGGCCGACTGGCCGGACGCGTGTGCCGTGGTGGCGGGGAGCGTGAGACCCAGGGTCACCGCGGTGAGGGCGAGCGTCGCGGCTGAGGCGCGGCGCGGGGCATAGCGTCGGGGCATCGTGAGTGGTCCTTGCTGCGGAATGGGGTGGCGCAAGGAGGTGGGGGGACGCCAAGGCTTGATCATGCCACGCCGAAACCGAACAGGTGGGCGATTCTCGCCCTTCTTTCTTCCCTCGACGCCGGAGGGTGGGAGTCCGCTTGCGGTGGTGGGTGCGGGCGGTGGCGGGAGCGGCATCCGGGTGCCACCTTGAGTGGAAAAGACTCAACTTATCGTAGGCTGTATGAGGCAAGAGTCTGGATGAGGGAATGCGGGCGGCTACCGCAGGCCAGTCCCGCCGTAGCCGAGGAGCGAGGAGGAGCACGGGACCGTGGATGCCGAGCTGACGAACAAGAGCCAGGAGGCGCTGAGCGCCGCCAATGAACGGGCCGTGGCCGCCGGGCACGCCGATCTGACACCCGCGCACGTGCTGTTCGCGCTGCTCGACGGGCGTGGTGACGACAGCAACGCCCACCTCATGGACCTGCTGGCCACCGTGGGGGCCGACGCGGCGACGCTGCGCTCCGGCGCCGAGCGGCTGCTGGCGGCGCTGCCGAGCGTGCAGGGCTCCACCGTCGCCCCGCCGCAGCCCAACCGCGACCTGATCGCCGTCCTCGCCGACGCCTCACGGCGCGCCCGCGAGCTGGGCGACGCGTACATTTCGACCGAACACCTGCTCATCGGCATCGCCGCCAAGGGCGGCCAGAGCGGGGAACTCCTTGACCAGCAGGGCGCGAGTGCCAAGCGGCTGCTCGACGCCTTCGAGACCAGTAGGGGCGGAACGCGGGTGACCACCCCGGACCCGGAGAGCACGTACAAGGCGCTGGAGAAGTTCGGTACCGATCTGACGATGGCCGCGCGCGACGGCAAGCTCGATCCCGTCATCGGGCGGGATCAGGAGATCCGGCGCGTGGTGCAGGTGCTGTCGCGGCGTACGAAGAACAACCCGGTGCTCATCGGCGAACCCGGCGTCGGCAAGACCGCCGTCGTCGAGGGGCTGGCGCAGCGGGTCGTGAAGGGCGACGTGCCCGAGTCGCTGAAGAACAAGCGTCTGGTGGCGCTCGATCTCGGCGCGATGGTCGCCGGAGCGAAGTACCGGGGCGAGTTCGAGGAGCGGCTGAAGACCGTACTCGCCGAGATCAAGGCCAGCGACGGGCAGATCATCACGTTCATCGACGAACTGCACACGGTCGTCGGGGCCGGCGCGGGCGGCGACTCCGCGATGGACGCGGGCAACATGCTCAAGCCGATGCTGGCCCGTGGCGAGCTGCGCATGGTCGGCGCGACGACGCTCGACGAGTACCGCGAGCGGATCGAGAAGGACCCGGCGCTGGAGCGGCGGTTCCAGCAGGTGCTGGTCGCCGAGCCGTCCGTGGAGGACTCGATCGCGATCCTGCGCGGGCTCAAGGGGCGGTACGAGGCACACCACAAGGTGCAGATCTCCGACGCCGCGCTGGTCGCCGCCGCCACCCTCTCCGACCGCTACATCACCTCCCGCTTCCTCCCCGACAAGGCCATCGACCTCGTGGACGAGGCCGCCTCCCGGCTGCGCATGGAGATCGACTCCTCGCCGCTGGAGATCGACGAACTCCAGCGCGCCGTCGACCGGTTGCGGATGGAGGAGCTGGCCCTCAAGAACGAGTCCGACGAGGCGAGCAAGGAGCGGCTGGAGAAGCTGCGCCGCGACCTCGCGGACAAGGAGGAGGAGCTGCGCGGCCTCGGCGCGCGCTGGGAGAAGGAGAAGCAGGGTCTCAACCGCGTCGGTGAGCTGAAGGAACGCCTGGACGACCTGCGCGGCCAGGCCGAACGCGCCCAGCGTGACGGCGACTTCGACGCCGCCTCCAAGCTGCTCTACGGCGAGATCCCCGCCGTCGAGCGTGAGCTGACGGCCGCCGCCGAGGCGGAGGAGGAGGCCAAGAAGGGCGACCGGGACAAGATGGTCAAGGAGGAGGTCGGTCCTGACGACATCGCCGACGTCGTCGCCTCCTGGACGGGCATCCCGGCGGGCCGCCTGCTGGAGGGCGAGACACAGAAACTGCTGCGCATGGAGGACGAGCTGGGCAGGCGGCTGATCGGCCAGCGCGAGGCCGTGCGGTCGGTGTCCGACGCGGTGCGCCGCACGCGCGCCGGAATCGCCGATCCCGACCGGCCCACCGGCTCGTTCCTCTTCCTCGGCCCGACCGGCGTCGGCAAGACGGAGCTCGCCAAGGCCCTCGCCGACTTCCTCTTCGACGACGAGCGGTCCATGGTCCGCATCGACATGAGCGAGTACGGCGAGAAGCACTCGGTCGCCCGGCTCGTGGGCGCTCCGCCCGGTTACGTCGGTTACGAGGAGGGCGGCCAGCTCACCGAGGCGGTGCGCCGCCGCCCGTACTCCGTCGTGCTGCTGGACGAGGTGGAGAAGGCTCACCACGACGTCTTCGACGTCCTGCTCCAGGTGCTGGACGACGGACGGCTCACGGACGGTCAGGGCCGCACGGTCGACTTCCGTAACGCCATCCTCATCCTCACCTCCAACCTCGGCTCCGGTTTCCTCATGGACCCGCTGCTCAAGGAGGACCAGAAGCGCGAGAAGGTGCTGGAGACGGTACGGGCGTCCTTCCGGCCCGAGTTCCTGAACCGGCTGGACGACGTCGTGGTCTTCCACGCGCTGGGCACCGGCCAGCTGCGCCGGATCGCCGAGCTCCAGATCGACCACCTCCGGCGCCGGCTCGCCGAGCGCCGCCTGACCTTGACCGTCACGGAGGCGGCTCTGGAGTGGCTGGCCAGGCTCGGCCACGAGCCGGTCACCGGCGGCGCCGCCGAGGCGGGCGCGGCGGAGCCCGATCTCTCGTACGGGGCCCGCCCGCTGCGCCGCCTCGTACAGACCGCGATCGGCGACCAGCTGGCCCGCGCCATCCTGGGCGGCGAGATCCGGGACGGCGACACGGTCCGGGTGGACCACGAGCCGGGGACCGCGGGGCTGGCGGTCGCGGCGGCCGGGCCGGACCGCGAGTGAGCCGGCCGGACCGGCAGCTAGGCCGGCGAGAGCGTCAGTAAGGGCGTGTCCGGTCCGTCCCTCGCCCATGTCCGGTCTGTCTCCGGTCCGTCTCTCGCCCGTCTCCGGTCCGTCCCCGGTCCGGCGTCGCGCGCCGGGCCCACCGGCGGCGCGGGCGATCCCGTCCTGGCGCGGGGTTGCGGTGACGGGGCGGTGATGAGGGAGGATGGCGGGAACCGTACGAAGGGAAATCCACGGTGAGCATCGACCCGTCCTCGATTCCGAATTTCGGGGGCCAACCCGAACCTCAGGAGGCTGGGCCGAATGGCCCCGTCATCCCCGACCAGGATCTGGTCAAGCAGCTCCTCGAACAGATGGAGCTGAAGTACGTCGTCGACGACGAGGGCGACCTCGCCGCGCCGTGGGAGCAGTTCCGCACGTACTTCATGTTCCGGGGCGAGGACGAGCAGCAGGTCTTCTCGGTGCGTACGTTCTACGACCGCTCGCACGCGCTGGAGCAGAAGGCGCAGCTCCTTGAGCTGACGGACGACTGGAACCGCCGGACGCTGTGGCCGAAGGTGTACAGCCACACGAACGACGACGGCACGGTCCGGCTGATCGGCGAGGCGCAGATGCTGATCGGTACCGGCGTCAGCCTGGAGCACTTCGTCTCCAGCACGGTCAGCTGGGTTCGGGCGTCGATCGAGTTCGACAAGTGGCTCGTCGACCAGCTCGGTCTTGAGGAGGACATCGAGGGCAAGCCGGCGGACGGCGAGCCCGGCGAGTCGGCCGCGGCGCCCGAGTAGGCAGCCCGCCCGCCCGTACGCGGCGGGCACCGGCATGGAGCGAGAGCCCGGCGCGCGGACCCCGTCTTGAACGACGGACGGTCCGGGCGCCGGGCTCTCGCCTTGTCCGGGGCGCGGGCGGGGCTGTGGCCTGCCACCGCCGCACTGCTGTGCCGCCCTGCCGCCGACTGCCGCGGGGAAGCACGCTCGCCGCGCCCGGCCGCGGCGGGAAGGGGCCGAGCCCCCGGGAATGCGGCGGGGGCCCGGCATCTCGACTCTGCCGGGTACCGGCCGCCCGCGCGACCGCTGAGGGCCGAAGGTGGGCCAGACAGCGTCCGGGGCACTCGTATGGCGCACGCCGCCATGGGGGCGCGCGGGGGGCGGAGGGCAAGACAGGGACGCGCCGGGAGCGCGCGGGCGCACGTGAGGCGCGAGCGCGGCTGGGCGGCGCCGCTCGGGCGCTCTGGGCGCCTGCTCGTGGCGGTAGCGGCTGCCGTGGGCCGCTCTGGCCGCTTCTGGGTTGTCCTGTGCTGACCTGGGTTGTCCTGGACCGTTCTGGGCTGTCCTCTGCGGTTTCTGCGTCCTGGCTGCGCCAACCGCCGCGGTCGGCGTCCGGGGTCACGGCTGTCCTGCCTACGCCTCGCCCCGTACCAGCGCGTACGCCCCCTGTGCGCCCCGGCGTACGCCCCGCTCCAGGGGCGCACCGGACGTTCGCGTCTTCGCCCTACGGTGCCGGTTGGCCCCGCCGTCCAGCTCGCCAGGCCCCTGGCCTATGCCAGAGGCCCCGCGGCCCGCGCCGGGACGCGCGTGCCGTGGCTCTACGTCAGTGACTTCAGCCGCGCCACGGCGTCCTGCAGCACCTCCATCCGCTTACAGAAGGCGAAGCGCACAAAAGGCGCGCCTTGCTCCTGGTGGTCGTAGAAGACGGCGTTGGGCACGGCGACGACACCGCAGCGCTCGGGAAGTCCGCGGCAGAAGGCGAAGCCGTCCCCGTGCGCCGCGACGGACGGGCCGAGCGGGCGGATGTCGGTGGTGATGAAGTACGTGCCCGCGGGGCGGTAGACGCCGAATCCGGCGGCGCTCAGGCCGTCGGCGAGCAGGTTCCGCTTGGCGGCGAGGTCGTCGCGGAACGCGGCGTAGTACGTGTCCGGCAGGGCGAGTGCCTCGGCGATCGCGTACTGGAACGGCCCGGACGCCACGTAGGTCAGGAACTGCTTCGCCGAGCGGACCGCGGTGACCAGCTCGGGCGTGGAGGTCACCCAGCCGACCTTCCAGCCGGTGAAGGAGAAAGTCTTGCCCGCCGACCCGATGGTGACGGTGCGTTCCCGCATGCCGGGGAAGGACGCGAGCGGCACGTGTTCGCCGCCGTCGAAGACGAGGTGCTCGTAGACCTCGTCGGTGATGACGAGCAGGTCGCGTTCGCAGGCGAGGGCGGCGACGGCGGCCAGTTCGGCCCGGGTCAGCACGGTGCCGGTCGGGTTGTGCGGGGTGTTGAGGAGGATCAGCCGGGTGCGGTCGGTGACGGCGTCGCGCAACTCGTCCAGGTCGAGGCGGTACGTGCCCGACTCGGCGTCCGGGCGCAGCGTGACGGGGACCCGGGTGCCGCCCGCCATGGCGATGCCGGCGGCGTACGAGTCGTAATACGGCTCCAGCGCGATGACCTCGTCGCCCGGTTCGAGCAGGGCGAGCAGCGAGGCGGCGATGGCCTCGGTGGCGCCCGCGGTGACCAGCACCTCCCGGTCGGGGTCGTAGGAGAGCCCGTACCAGTGCTGTTGGTGCGCGGCGATGGCGGCCCGCAGCTCGGGCACCCCCGGGCCCGGTGGGTACTGGTTGCCCCGGCCGTCGCGCAGCGCGCGGACGGCCGCTTCGCGGACCTCCTCGGGGCCGTCGGTGTCGGGGAAGCCCTGCCCGAGGTTGATGGAGCTGGTCCGCACGGCGAGGGCCGACATCTCAGCGAAGATCGTCGTGCCGAAGGCGGCCAGGCGGCGGTTGAGCGGCGGTCGCGTCATGGGACACATCCTCCGCCGAACCTCTGGATTAGCTCAACTCGGCTTTGACTCGGAAAGACTCGGGAAACAGCACTGCACAGCGGTGGCCGCGCCACAACCAGGGCCACCGGCCACCGGCCACCGTTCACCGGCCGACAACACAGCTCCACGGCTCCACAGCTCCACGACAACTCGGCCTTACAGGAACTCAGGAACTCAAGAACCGGCATGTCGCAACGCGACTACTGATCAGGTCCGCATCGGGGGCTCCTGCCTCGCTACGGGGGACGAAAGGACAGTGAGGGACATGGACGCATTCGCTTTGGTCACCGGCATCACCTTTTTGATAGTGCTGGTGGCGGTTATCCGGAGCGCGGTCAACAGCGGTGGCTCCCAGGGAACTTCGGGATCTTCCGGGGGTTCGGGCGGGAACTCCGGAGGCGGCGGCTGGTGGTCCTCGGGTGACGGCGGAGGTTCCTCTTCCTGCGGCGGCGGTTCTTCCTGCGGTGGAGGCTCCTCCTGTGGTGGCGGCGGCGGTTGCGGCGGCGGTGGTGGTGGCGGGGGCAGCTGACTGGCGGGAATGCGGCTGTCTCATGTCCATAGGCATATGCGCCCGACGGGCCAACGCCGGTTGGGCGCTAAAAGCTTGAACAATTGATCTGAGTGGCGCCCGAGGGGATGGAAACCTCACGAAGGTGGGTAAAAACCCTGTGGCGCCACGCATTTCATGATTCCGTGTCTCTCGGACCCTATAGACCCCACGGACCCCATGTGGTCAGCAGCCGGCGCGCCATGACCCCTTGGTCCTCCCCGGCGGGGTCTCCCCCGCAGAGCGAGGGGTAGGGCCGGCCCACCTTCCACTGCGTGCCTGCGGAGCCGACCCATGCTCACCACCCTCAAGACGTCCTACACCGATACCCGCGCCACTGATCTCGCCTGGTGTCTCGGGCGCGAGCCACTGCCGGCGCTGGCCGTTCTCGACTTGCAATTCGGCCCATCGGCAGTGCAATTACGGCTGCTCGGCGCCTCACATCAGGTCATCCTGGAGGAACAGGACGACCGGTATTCGGAGACGGTCGCCTGCATGCCAGGGAGCAGCACACCGCTGCCGCTGGGGGTCTCCAAGGTGATTGACGGCCGTGAATACGAGTTCGCCGCCCGCGTCGAATCCCTCTCGCGCGGCTCATTCGCCGGCCGGGCCCAGGAGTTGCTCGCGCTGGTCGCCGATCATCCGAATGGTCTGGCGGGGACCTTTCCCGGCAGCCCGCACGCTTTCACCGCCATGCTCGCCCAGCGCCACGACGGCCAAGTCGGCTGGCGGACCTGGCACGCGTACCCGCAGGACGGCTGCCTCGTGGCGACCCGGACCCGGCTGGGCGCGCGGATGGCCGCCACGTTATAGGCGAGGCTCGCAGGGTGCGTGGGCGCGGAGGTGGGGGGTGATGTGCGCGGGCGGGTGCCGGATGACGATGGCGCGCTCCGGCGTGATGGGGGGAGAACGTTGATCATTGCCCCGCCAGGCCGGAGCTGAACCCTCGTTGACCTTGAAATGCCCCACATCCCACTCGTGTGAGTGACGGAAAGTGTGCATTCCGTGACGTAACGTTTCACCCATGATCGACCCGCCGTCGCCTCTCGCATCAGCCACGGTGGACACCCCGCCGGAGCCCGAGGGGCGAGCGCGGCTTCCGGTGTCGGCCGGAGCCGGCCGCTTCGCGGTCCTCGCCACCGTCTTCGTCTGCGCTGCCTGCGGCCTCATCTACGAACTCCAACTGGTGGCGCTCACAGCCTACTTGGTCGGCGACTCGGTGACTCAGGCTTCTGTCGTGCTGTCCGTCATGGTCTTCGCGATGGGCCTCGGCTCGCTGCTCGCCAAGCGGCTGCGGCTGCGCGCGGCGTTCGGGTTCGGGCTGGTCGAATCGACGCTCGCGCTCGTCGGCGGGGTGTCGGCCATGGCGCTCTACGCGTGCTTCGCCTGGTTCGACGAGTCCCGGGTGGCGCTGGTCGGCTTCTCGCTGGCCATCGGCGTGCTCATCGGGGCCGAGGTGCCGCTCCTGATGACGCTGATCCAGCGCATCCGCAAGCAGGACGCGGGCGGCGCGGTCGCCGACCTGTTCGCCGCCGACTACGTGGGCGCCCTCTTCGGCGGCCTGGCGTTTCCCTTCCTGCTGCTCCCCAAGTTGGGGCAGCTGAGCGGGGCGCTGCTGACCGGTGCCGTCAACGTCATCGCGGGTGGGGCGCTGGTGCTGTGGCTGTTCCGCCACGACCTGTCCCCGCGCGAGCACCGCATCTTGCTCACCACCAACGCGGCGGTGCTGGCGGCCCTCATGACCGCCACGGCGCTGACGGGAGCCTTCGAGCGAGCCGCACGGCAGGCGGTGTACGGAGCGGACGTACGGGTCGCGCTGCACACCGACGTCCAGGAGGTCGTCATCACCGGCGGCGTACCGGAGGAGGGGGCGAGGGAGGGAGTACCGGGTGGCCTGCCGGAGGCCGGGTCGGGCGGAACGCGCGCCGGCCGGTCGCACGGCACCGGGGACGGTGGCGCGCCGCTCGCGCTGTACCTCGACGGCAGGCTGCGCGTCAGCGAACGCGACGAGTTCCGCTACCACGAGGCCCTCGTGCACCCGGCGATGGCGGGGCCGCACCGCCGGGTGCTGGTGCTCGGCGGCGGCGACGGCCTGGCGCTGCGCGAGGTGCTGCGCTACCCCGGAGTGCGATCGGCCACCGTGGTCGAACTCGATCCGGGCGTCGTGAAGTTGGCCCGTACGGACCCGGGCCTCACCGTCCTCAACGACCACGCGTACCGGGACCCGCGCGTCCGGGTCGTGACGGCGGACGCGTTCCGCTGGCTGCGCGGCCCCGGAAGGAAGGGCGGGAACGCGGGGGAGCGCGGGGGAGCGCGGGGGCGGGGCGGCAGAGGAACCGACGGAAGCTCCGGTGGAGGGGCTGGTTACGACGTGCTGATCTCCGACCTCCCCGACCCGGGCATCACCCCGAGCACCAAGCTCTACTCGCAGGAGTTCTACGGGCTGGCGAAGCGCGCGATGCGGCCCGGCGCGCGGCTCGCGGTGCACGCGGGGGCGCTGAGCACACGGGCAGACGCGTACTGGACGGTGGAGGCGACGGTGCGGTCCGCCGGTCTGCGCGTCACGCCGTACCGCGTGCCGGGGCGGCTCGCCGGCTCTGCGGGCGGTCCCGACCGCTCTTCAGGCCGGGTGGCCGCACCCCGTGACTGGGGCTTCTTACTCGCCGCGCGCACCTCACCTGACCTGCGGCTTGCCCCTGGCCGACCGGCGTTGCGCGCTCTGACGCCGCGGGGGCTGAGCGAGGCCCACGACGCGGCGGAACGGCGACGGCGGACGGGTGTGCCGGTCTCGACACTGACCCGCCCTCGGCATGGGGGGTGAGGTTCGATGACGCGATGGAGTGGCACGGTCACCGCTTCGTGCGGGAGGTTGGTGCGGCGTTTTCGTGCGGGGCGATGCCTGATCCGGGAGGTGGTGAGTACGCTCGGGGGTTATGGAGCATGAGGTGTTCGTTCCGGTTCCCGTCGACGCGGTGCGTAGCGCACTGTCCGAGCCCGCGCGGATCGCCCGCTGTCTCCCAGGGCTCCACCAGGACGATGACGCGACGTCAGGGCACATCGCCGGGCGGCTGCGCGTCCGTATCGGCGGGTCGTCCATCACGTATCGCGGCGTATTGCGTATCTCCGAAGAAGACGGCCGTCTGGTGTACGTGGCCGAGGGCACGGAGTCGCGGGGCAGTGGCAGCGTCACGCTCACGCTGTCCGTGACCCCGCAGGACGTGGACGGCGGCACGAGGCTGCTGTGCGAGGGCACCGCCGAGAGCGATGGCCGACTCGCCGAGTTCGACGCCGAAGCGGCCATGAGCGCCGCCCGCCGGCTGCTGGACCGGTTCGCCGAGGAGCTGGCCACCGAGCTGGGATCGACGGGCTCCGCGCCGGAACCGGACACCGGCGATGCCGGGCCGGACACCGGCGACTCGGCGTCAGCGGCGGACGAGTCCGGGACTCACGATGCGGTGACGGATGAGTCAGCGACGGACGAGTCGGTACCGGAGGAGCCGGTGACCGGGGGCGCCGCTACGGGCGATGAGGCGGAACAAGCCGTGGCCGAAGCCGTGGAGGAGGCGTTGGAGGAAGGCGCCGAGGAGCCCGAGAAGAGCGTGCCGCCGGAGCAGCCGTCGGACATGACGCACTCCTCTCTCTTCGAGACGGAGATCCCGCCGTCCTCCCTCGACCCGCTCGCGCTGGAGGGCGCCGAACCGGAGGAGCCTCCGGCCGAGGCCGCGCACGCCCGGCGGACGATGATCGGCCGCAGTGCGGAGGAGGTGGACCACGCGCCACCGCGCGGCCGGTACGCGCCCGTGCCCGCGCCCGAGACCGCTTCGACGGCCGCCACGCTGCGCTGGGCCGCTCCCGCCGCCGCCGCGGTGCTCGCCTCGGCGGTCGTCGTCGGCCGGGTGCTGCGCCGCCGCAAGTAGGCCACGGGCCGTTCGCGGCGTCGAGACCGGGCGATGGGTCGTACGCGCCGCTCGTGACGACGCCCGTCCCGTTCCCGCCGCGATGCGCGGTCATGTTCCCGTGGCGACGCCTGGGCACGTTCCTTACGCGTGTCCGGGTTGTCCGCTGCGCGCGTGCCCTGGGGCGCCGTTAAGGTCGCAGGGTGAGCACCCAAGAGACCACGGATGGCGCCTCCGGGGCGCAAGGCGTACGACTGGTGTCGAGTGACGCGGAGTTGACGGTCCTTCCGGAGGACGGCTGTCGCGTCAGCTCGCTGATCATTGACGGCATGGAGCTGTTGCGGCCGGGCCCCCGGTACGGCGCGTTCCCGATGGCGCCCTGGTGCGGGCGAATGAACCAAGGGCAGTTCAGCAGCCCCGTCTCCGCCGTGCGGAGCGGTGCGGGGGGAGGGCAGGGTGAGGGCGAACGGCACCAGTTGCCGCTCAACGCACCGCCGCACGCCATTCATGGCACGGTCCGCGACATGGCGTGGCGCACCGCCAAGGTGGACGAGCTGTCCGCCACGTTCTACTGCGACCTCACCGACCCGTGGCCCTACCCCGGCCGTGTGACGCAGTCCGTGGAGCTGTCCGGCAATTCGGTGACGCTGACCATGAGCATCGAGGCGCGGGGTGACTCCTTCCCCGCACAGATCGGCTGGCACCCCTGGTTCGCGCGGAAGTTCGGCGATACGGGCGCACCGGTGCAGATCGCGTTCACGCCCGCCTGGCAGGAGGAGCGCGGCGCCGATCACCTGCCGACAGGGCGCCGCATCGAACCGCTGCCCGGCCCGTGGGACGACTGCTTCGGCATGCCGAACGGAGTGGACGTCACGCTCACCTGGCCGATGCAGCTGGAGCTGAAGATCGCCAGCAGGGCCGAGTGGGTCGTCGTCTACGACGAGCCGGAGGACTGGGTGTGTGTCGAGCCGCAGTCGGGGCCGCCGAACGGGCTCAACACGCTGCCGCACCTGGTGACGCCGATCGACCCGCTGGAGCTCTCGACGACATGGACCTGGCAGCGGTTCTGACGCGGCGCGCGCGGCGCCGAGCCGGGCCGGTCCCTGGCACGGTTCCGGTCGGGCCGGCTCGGGACCGTGGCATGTGGCGGGCCGGGCCCCGGCAGGTTCGGGCCCGGCTCCGGCTCGCGCCGGAGCCGGGCTCTGGCTCGCGCCGTGCCGGGCTCCGGCTCCCCGCGTGCCGGGCTCCGGCTCGCGTCCCGCGGTGGCGCGGCTAATCTCGTCCGTATGAGCGACGCGCGTGATGCCCTCCTGGAGCAGATCAAGAACAAGGCCGTGGTCCACGGCAAGGTGACCCTTTCATCCGGTATTGAGGCCGATTTCTACATCGACCTGCGCCGGATCACGCTGGACGGCGAGGCGGCGCCGCTGGCCGGTCAGGTCATGCTCGACCTGACGACCGACCTGGACTACGACGCCGTGGGCGGGCTGACGCTGGGCGCCGACCCGGTGGCGACGTCGATGATGCACGCGGCCGCCGCGCGCGGCCGTCGGCTGGACGCCTTCGTCGTACGGAAGGCCAACAAGGCCCACGGCCTCCAGCGCCGCATCGAGGGCCCGGACATCAAGGGCCGCCGGGTCCTGATCGTCGAGGACACCTCCACGACCGGCGGCTCGCCGCTGACGGCGGTCGAGGCGGCGCGCGAGGCGGGCGCCGAGGTCGTGGCTGTGGCCGTCATCGTGGAGCGGGGCGCCGCGCCCGCGATCGAGGCCGCCGGATTGCCGTACTACCAGGCATACGGTCTCACTGATCTCGATCTTGACTGATCGCTATTGACCGTCTGAGCTGGGTTTTGTCGAAGGCGGGGACTGTTTCACGTGAAACAGTCCCCGCCTTCCGTGCACTCCGGCAAAAGCCGCTATGCGCCGTGTGGAGTACCCGGGCGAGTCTGGAAGGATGGGGGCGACGATGACGTCGCCCCCTAGGTCAGGGCTCTCACAACGTATCCGGAACTTCACAAGGAGCGGACCCATGCCCATCGCAACCCCCGAGATCTACAACGAGATGCTCGACCGGGCGAAGGCAGGCAAGTTCGCCTACCCGGCCATCAACGTCACCTCGACGCAGACTCTGCACGCGGCACTGCGTGGCTTCGCCGAGGCCGAGAGCGACGGCATCATCCAGATTTCGACGGGGGGCGCGGAGTTCCTGGGCGGCCAGTACAGCAAGGACATGGTGTCCGGCGCGGTCGCGCTGGCCGAGTTCGCGCACATCGTCGCGAAGAAGTACCCGGTCAACATCGCGCTGCACACCGACCACTGCCCGAAGGACAAGCTCGACGGGTACGTGCGTCCGCTGCTCGCCGTCTCCCAGGAGCGCGTCGCCGCCGGTCAGAACCCGCTCTTCCAGTCCCACATGTGGGACGGGTCCGCCGAGAACCTTGACGACAACCTGTCCATCGCGCAGGAGCTGCTCGCCGAGGCCGTCAAGGCGAAGATCATCCTTGAGGTCGAGATCACCCCGACCGGTGGCGAGGAAGACGGCGTCACCCACGAGATCAACGACGAGCTGTACACCACCGTCTCCGACGTCGAGCGCACCGCTGAGGCGCTTGGCCTGGGCGAGAAGGGCCGCTACCTGCTGGCCGCCTCGTTCGGCAACGTGCACGGCGTCTACAAGCCGGGCAACGTCGTGCTCCGCCCCGAGCTGCTGCGCGACCTGCAGGACGGCATCGCCGCGACGTCGGGCAAGACCGACCCCTTCGATTTCGTCTTCCACGGCGGCTCCGGCTCGACGGAGGAGGAGATCCGGACCGCGCTGGAGAACGGCGTCGTGAAGATGAACCTCGACACCGACACCCAGTACGCCTTCACCCGCCCGATCGCCGCCCACATGTTCAGCAACTACGACGGTGTGCTGAAGGTCGACGGCGAGGTGGGCGACAAGAAGGTCTACGACCCGCGCAGCTGGGGCAAGCTGGCCGAGGCCGGGATGGCCGAGCGCGTCACCCAAGCGTGCGCCAACCTGCGCGCCACGGGCACCAAGCTGAAGTAAGCGCGAGCCGTTCGCCACCCGGCGGATTCGCGGATTCGCGGATTCGCGGCGCGCGACGCCGGGCGCCCTGCGCGGCGTGTGCGTGGCACGTGGCGCGTGGTGTCTGACGTGCGGGTGTGAGGCATGCGAGGTGTGGTGGAGGGTCCGGTTCCCCTGAGGGAGCCGGACCCTTCGCCGTGTGTGGTGGTGCGTGGGCTCGTCGGGCTGGGTGAGAGCGCTGAAATGCCTGGTCGCCGTGGCCTGACCGGTGGCTGGGGGCCGCTGGAGTGGCGTCACGGGGGCCTCAGGCCGGGGCCAGGGCCGTACGCGATATTCAGCCAGGGTGTTTGCCTGCCCATTCGGAGCAGCCGTGGGCCGAACCGTCCGGCAGACTGGAACTCATGGCCATCAACGAGAACCTACTCGGGGGACCTCCCCCGACCCATCTGCCCGACGATCCCGAGCCGCGTGAGCTGCTCGCCACCGGCGCCGCGCCGTCCGAGGTCGCCGCCAAATACCCGGCGTCCTCGCTCGCCTGGGCGCAGCTCGCCGATGAGGCGTTCGAAGCGGGACGGGTCGTCGAGTCGTACGCGTACGCCCGGACCGGCTACCACCGCGGGCTCGACTCGCTGCGCCGCAGTGGCTGGAAGGGCCACGGTCCGGTGCCGTTCGAGCACGAGCCCAACCGAGGCTTCCTGCGCGCCCTGCACGGGCTCGCGCGGGCCGCGCAGGCCATTGGCGAGGAGGAGGAGTACGAGCGCTGCTCCGCCTTCCTCCGGGACTCCTCGCCGACCGCTGCGAACACGCTCGGCTGAACGTTCCGTAGCTGTTTGTAGGCGTTAGTACGCACTTCGTGTCCGATTTTAGGGCCTGCCTGTCGCGCATATCGACCAGGCAGGCCCTTGCCGTACCAGCCCGGGACCCGCATGATGCGCTGTGGGTCTGACGATCACCGATCGCGGCCCAAGAGGGGACCGGGGCTCCGATGCCGAGAGGAAGGGGCGGACCGCTACCCGGGAGCACGCAGTATGAGGAGACAGTGATGTCCCAAAACTCCGGCACTCACGAGACCGAACCCGAGACCCCGAACCTCGACTTCCAGGGCACGACGCCCTACGAGGACTACGTCCAGGCGTCGGTTCTCACCCACCTCCAGCACCCGCTCTCCGACGACCCGGGTGAAATGGTCTTCCTGGTCACCACCCAGGTCATGGAGCTGTGGTTCACGGTCATCGTGCACGAGTGGCACACCGCGGCCGAGGCGCTGCGCCACGACGATCTGCCCGCGGCGATGGCCGCGCTGAAGCGCTCCACGTACGAGCTGGAATCCCTCAACGCCTCGTGGAAGCCGCTCGCGCACCTGACTCCGACGCAGTTCAACGCGTACCGCAGCGCCCTCGGCGACGGTTCCGGCTTCCAGTCGGCCATGTACCGGCGGATGGAGTTCCTGCTGGGCGAGAAGTCCGCGTCCATGCTCGTCCCGCACCGGGGTGCGCCGCGCGAGCACGCCGAGCTGGAGAAGGCGCTGACGGAACCAAGCCTGTACGACGAGGCGCTGCGCTTCCTGGCCCGCCGCGGCTACGACCTCCCCAGCGACGCGCTCGACCGCGACCCCACGCAGCGGTACGCGGCGCACCCGGCGGTCGAGCGGGTCTGGACGGAGATCTACACCGGCGTCGAACCGGGCACGGCTTCGGACGACAACGCCGCCGCGGACCCGAGCGCGGGCGGTCAGGGCCGGACCGGCGAGCTGGTGGCGTTCGGAGAGCAGCTGACCGAGGTCGCTGAGCTGGTCTGGCGCTGGCGCAACGACCACCTCGTGGCCACCCGGCGCGCGATGGGCTCCAAGACCGGCACCGGTGGTTCCGCCGGTGTCGCGTGGCTGGAGAAGCGCGCGACCAAGAACGTCTTCCCCGAGCTGTGGACGGCGCGTAGCTATGTATGAGACCACTTCCGGTCCGGGCGCCCCGGAGCCGGGCGCCCCGGAGCCGGGCGCCCCGGAGCCGGGCTCCCCGGGGCTGAGCTCCCCGGGCCCGAGCTCTTCCGGTCCGGCTGCTTCCGGCGTTGTTCCTTCCGGCTCTGCTCCTTCCGGCCGGGACGCCGACCTGTTCCTTGAGGCCGGTCGCCTCGACCGCGACGACGTGCTCGCCAAGGCCAGGGACCGGTTCCTGGTCGACGACGCGGGCGACCCCGGTGGCACCGTCTACCTGGACGGCAATTCGCTGGGCGCGCTGCCCCGCGCGGTCCCCGGACGGATGGCAAAGGTCATCGCGGAGGAATGGGGACGCGACCTCATCCGCTCCTGGTCGGACAACCACTGGTGGACGGCGCCGGAGCGGATCGGCGACCGCGTCGGGCAGCTCGTGGGGGCCGCGCCCGGCCAGCTGGTCGTCGGCGACTCGACGAGCGTCAATGTCTTCAAAGCCGTCGTCGGCGCCGTACGGCTGGTCAGGGGCGACGACAGCGCGGGCGGCGGGCAGCGGGACGAGATCCTCGTGGACGAGGGCACGTTCCCGACCGATGGCTACATAGCGGAGTCGGCCGCGCGGATGACGGGCTGCACGCTGCGTGCCGTCCCCGGCGGGGAGATGCCGGCCGCGGCCGGCTCCCGTACCGCCGTCGCGCTCGTCAACCACGTCGACTACCGCAGCGGACGCCTCTACGACCTGCCTGGCACGACCGCGGCCCTGCACGCGGCCGGGGCGCTGGCCGTCTGGGACCTGTGCCACAGCGCGGGCGCGCTGCCGGTGGACCTGGACGCGCACGGCGTCGACCTCGCTGTGGGCTGCACGTACAAGTACCTCAACGGCGGCCCCGGCGCACCGGCCTACCTCTACGTCGCGAGCAGGCACCAGGCGCGCTTCGACTCCCCGCTGCCCGGCTGGAACTCCCACACCGACCCGTTCGCGATGACGCCCGGTTACGCCCCGGCCGACGGCGCCCTCCGCGGCCGGGTCGGCACGCCGGACATCCTGTCCATGCTCGCCCTGGAAGCCGCGCTCGACGCGTGGGACGGCATTACCATCGAGTCCGTACGGGCCAAGAGCCTGGCGCTGACGGACTTCTTCCTGTCCTGCGTGTCCGCGTACGTACCGGCGGGCGCCGTCGAGTGCCTCACGCCACGGCAGCACGGCATGCGCGGCAGCCAGGTCGCCCTGCGGTGCGCGGACGCCGTCGAGGTGACGGAACAGCTGCTGGGCCGCGGCGTGGTCATCGACTTCCGCCGTCCTGACATCCTGCGCTTCGGGTTCACGCCGCTCTACACGAGCTTCGCCGACGCGGAACGCGCCGCGCGGGCGCTGGGGGAGGTACTCGCGCCGACATGACGCCCGCGACGCGCGCGGAACGGGAGGAGGCCTCGGCGTTCGCACACGCCGATGTCCCTCCCGACGCGACGGCCTCCTACGGGCCGCACCCGGACCAACTGGTGGACTTCTACCTGCCGTCCGGGTCGAGGGCTGCCGATCCGGTGGCTGCCGGGTCGGTCGCCGTCGGATCGGCGGCCGGCGGCCCGTCGTCTGCGGCCCCGTCGTCTGCGGGTCTGTCTTCTGCGTGGCTGTCCTCTGCGGGTCCGTCGTCTTCCGCGTTGCCGTCTTCCGGTCTGCCGGCTGACCGCCCGTCGGTTCCCGATCCGCCGTCTGCCGGAGCCGACGCGGCGGCTCCGGCGGACCCGCCCGTGCTTCGGGGCGATCAGCCACCGGCTGTCCCGCTGGTCGTGTTGTTCCACGGCGGCGCGTGGCGCGCGCCGTACGACCGCCGCCACCTCTCCCCGTTCGCGGCGTACATCGCCGCGCACGGCTTCGCCGTGGCATCGGTCGAATACCGGCGCGGCCCGGCGGACGAGCCGCCGGGCAGCTCGGTGGAGCATGGCACGCGGGCACCGGCGCCAGGGCGGGTGCCGGCACCGGGCCAGGAGCCCGCGAGCGCGTCCGGGCCGGAGGCGGCCGGTGGCGCGGCGCCGCCGCTGCCTGCCGGGCGGTGGCCGGAGACCTTCGACGACATCGCGGCCGCCATGGACGCCATGCCCGAACTCGTACGCGACCTCGCGCGCGGCCGTCACGCGGCACCGGGCGCGGGCAGACCGGGCAGTCCGGGCGGGACGGACAAGCCCAGCAGCCCGGACAGTGCAGCCAGTCCGGAAGAACCGGGCAGCCCTGGAAGCAGTCATTCCGGTCCCGTGCCGGACGGGGAGGGTTCGCCTTACGGGCCCGGCGGGCGGCCGGGCCCCGGCCGGGCCGTACCGCGAGGGGACGCGGTCCGGGCCGCCGACGGCACTCGTTGGGCCGCCGTCGACGCGGAACGGCCGGTGCTCGTCGGCCACTCCGCGGGCGGGCACGCCGCGCTGTGGGCCGCCGCGCGGCACCGGCTTCCCACCGGTTCGCGCTGGCGGCTCCCCACGCGGCCCGGCTGTCGCGGGGTGGTCGGCCTCGCACCCATCGCGGACTTCGCCTCGGCCCGTGAGCTGGGCGTCTGCTCCCACGCCGTCGACGAACTGCTCGGCCTGACTCCCGTCGGCTCCGGAGCGGTCAAGGGCGAAGGCCCGGACGTGGAGTCGCGGGGGCGGCTGGCGCAGAGCGATCCGGCGGCCCTGTTGCCGACGGGTGTCCCCACGGTCCTCGTACAGGGGGAGGCCGACGAGGATGTCCCGCCGCCCGCCGCTGAGGCGTTCGCCGCGGCGGCCATGGCGGCCGGGCAGCCGGTGCGGCTCGTTCTCGTCGCGGGGGTGGGGCACTTTCCCCTGATCGATCCCGCCGCTGAAGCGACCGGGACCGTCCTCGCGGAGATCACCCGCCTCGCCCGCACCCCGGACCCACCAACGTCAACCAGTGTCACCGGCGCCACCCGAGCATCATCCTCGTCCCCAACCTCAGCGGTTTCAGGAGCCGGGCGTCCTCGGGAGCCGGGACCGCTACGGTGAGGAAGCGCGAGGAGAGGGTGGCCAGAGATGAGCGTGGAGAGCGTCTTCGACCCGTGGAAGCCCGAGTTCGTCGCTGACCCGTATCCCGCGTACGCGGCGCTGCGTGAGCTCGGCCGGGCGCACTACTTCGACGCCACCAAGCAGTGGCTGATCCCGCATCACGCGGATGTCAGCGCGTTGCTGCGGGACCGGCGGCTCGGCCGGAGTTACCTGCACCGGTTCACCCACGAGGGGTTCGGCCGGACCGCGCCGCCCCCCGAGCATGAACCGTTCCATACGCTCAACGGGCAGGGGCTGCTCGATCTGGAGGCGCCCGCACATCCGCGCGTGCGCCGTCTGGTGTCCAAGGCGTTCACGCCGCGCACGGTGGAACGGCTGGTGCCCACGGTGCGGCGGCTCGCCGAGGAGCTGGTGGACTCGCTGCTGGCCGCCGGGGGCGGCGATCTCATCGCCGAGGTCGCCGAACCGCTGCCGGTGGCGGTCATCGCCGAACTGCTCGGAATCCCGCCCGCCGACCGCGCGCCGCTTCGCCCATGGTCGGCGGACATCTGCGGGATGTACGAGCTGAACCCGGGTGAGGAGACCGCGCGCCGGGCCGTACGGGCGAGCCTGGAGTTCTCCGCCTACTTGCGCGACCTGATCGCGGCGCGTCGCAAGGAGCCGGGGGACGACCTGATCAGCGCGCTGATCGCCGCGTACGACGACGGGGACAAGCTCAGCGAACAGGAGATGGTCTCCACCTGTGTCCTGCTGCTGAACGCGGGCCACGAGGCCACCGTCAACGCCACGGGGAACGGCTGGTGGGCCCTGTTCCGGCACCCTGACCAGCTCGCCGCACTGTGTGCCGAGCCCGAGCGGCTGCTGCCGACCGCCATTGAGGAACTGCTGCGCTACGACACGCCCTTGCAGCTGTTCGAGCGGTGGGTTCTCGACGACATCGAGGTGGGCGGCACGGTCATCCCGCGCGGCAACGAGGTGGCGCTGCTCTTCGGTTCCTCCAACCGCGACCCGGCGTGCTTCGCCGACCCTGATCGTCTCGATCTGGCCCGTACGGACAATCCGCATATGTCCTTCGGGGCGGGCGTCCACTACTGCCTGGGAGCGGCACTCGCACGTGTCGAACTCGCCGAGTCCTACGGGGCGTTGCTGAGCCGCGCGCCCCAACTGCGGCTGGTGGCGGAGCCGGATGGGAAACCGCAGTTCGTCATCCGGGGGTTGAAGGAACTTCTGGTGGAGGTCTGAGCGCGGGTTGGCCGGATCTGCCGTGGGCGCCTCGCTGATCGCGCGATCGACTCTTCTGTCCACAGCCTGTGGATAACATGGGGAGCGTGGCGCTACGTACCCATGCATAAGGCGCAGAAAGCGGCATAAGCCGCATAAAGCATAAGTGCGGCGCCGGACTCCGCTACGGGGGTGAACGGAGTCCGGCGCCGCACGTCTTGGCGGCTCGGCGCGGGCCCTGCGTCGTCACGCGCGCCCTCGCGGGGGAGTCGCATGGCCGGCCAGGCGCCCGTGCCAAGGGCGGTCAGTTGGTCATGTCCCGGCGGCGCAGCCCCACCAGGCCGGCTGCCAGCAGTGCGGCGGAGAGCAGCAGCATCCACAGGTACGGGGTGGCGGTGAGGTCGCCGCCCGGCAGCTTCGGCAGGTGGCCGAAGGGCGAGAGGTCCATGACGGACTGGGACAGGTCGAGCGCCGGGCCGAGCCAGCCGATGGCGACGACGAACCCGACCACACCCCAGGTGGCGGCCGTGTACTTCGGCAGCACACCGAAGAGGAACACCGCCAGGCTGGTGATCACCCAGACCGCCGGGGTCTGCGCGAGCGCGGCGCCGACCACGGGCGGGAGTTCGCCGCCGAGGTCACCGGCCGCCGTGCCGTAGGCGACGCCGAGGCCGAGCCCGCCGACCAGAAGGATGGCGACCGGGCCGAGGTAGGCGACGACGAGATGGCTGGACACCCAGCGCAGTCGGCTGACGGCGTTGGCCAGCAGCGGTTCCGCGCGCTGATCCGTCTCCTCGCCGCGCAGCCGCAGCACGGCGCTGGCCGTGTGCACGGTCACCGCCAGGCCGAGGAAGCCCACCATGGAGGCGAGGAACGCGTCCGTGAGGCCCTCTTGGCCGCCCATGCGGACGAAGGTGTCGCGCGTGCGCTCGCTGTCGCCGAGGATGTCCTCCGCGCTGTCCGCGATGCCACCGAAGATGACGCCCGCGAAGGCGAAGCCGACGGCCCAGGCGAACAGCGTGCCGCGCTGGAGCCGCCACGCCAGGCCGTACACCCCCTGGAGCCAGGGGCCGGCGCCGGGCGGGCCCGCGCGGGTCGCGAAGAAGCTGGCACCGATGTCGCGGCGGCCCGCGAGGGTGTACGCCGTGGCGATGGTGACCGCCGACAGCAGCGCGAGCAGCAGCAGCGTCCACCACCGTTCCTGCGCGAACGCCCGGGTGTTCTCCGCCCAGCCCAGCGGGGAGAGCCAGACCAGGCTGTGGCTGGAACCCTCCGAGTTGTCCTTGGCGGCGTCTCCGCCCATGCGCAGCACGAAGGCGATGCCGACGGCGGCCATGGCCAGGCCCTTGGCCAGCCGCGTGTTCTCGGTGACCTGGGCGGTGATGGCGGCGATGCCGCCGAAGGCCATACCGCTGAGGCCGACGCCCAGGCCGAGCGCGAGCGCGCCGCTGCCGCCCTTGGCGGCGAGGCCGCCCGTGATCAGCAGGGCGATGGCGCCGTTGGCGATGGCCACCGTGATGATCGCGGAGGTGAGTCCGGCGCGGCGGCCGACCATGCCGGAGGACAGCGCCTCCTGGCGGCCGGTCTCCTCCTCCTCACGCGTATGCCTGATCACGATGAGCAAGCTCATGATCGCGGCGAACAGGGCCAGGAAGCCGCCCACCCGCCAGGCGGTGAGCGCGCCCAGCGAGTCGTCGAAGGCGGCTCCGAGCAGCGCACGCGTCGAGCCGTTGGCGTTCATGTCGTGGACGAGGTCGGCGCGCTTGGCGGCTGTGCCGTAGGAGCTGTCCAGTTGGTTCGCCGTGCTCATGGGGATCAGCCCGAGGGCGAGCACCCAGACCGGCACCATGACACGGTCGCGGCGCAGTGCGAGCTTCAGCAGCGTCCCGGTACCCGTCAGGTCGTGGGACGACCGCTTGGGTGGGGCGGCCACCCGTGCGTCGGCTACGGCGGTCATCGTGCGGTCGCCCCTTCCGCCGCTGGCTGCCGGGCGTCGGCCTGGTAGTGGCGCATGAACAGCTCTTCCAGCGTCGGCGGCGTCGACGTGAGGCTGCGCACGCCCGTCTCGCTGAGCTGCTTCAGCACGGCGTTGAGCTGGTGCGTGTCGACCTGGAGCTTGACGCGATGGCCCTCGACGTCGACGTCGTGCACACCGGGGAGCGTGGTCAGCCCGTTGGGCGGGGCTTCCAGCTCGGCAGTCACCGACGTCCGGGTCAGGTGGCGCAGCGAGCTGAGCGAGCCGCTCTCGACTGTCCTGCCCTTGCGGATGATGCTCACCCGGTCGCACAGCGCCTCGACCTCGCTGAGGATGTGACTCGACAGGAGGACGGTCCTTCCGCGCCGCCGCTCCTCTATGACGCACTCGCGGAACACCTCCTCCATCAGCGGGTCGAGCCCGGAGGTCGGCTCGTCGAAGATCAGCAGGTCGACGTCGGACGCGAACGCGGCGACGAGCGCGACCTTCTGCCGGTTGCCCTTGGAGTACGCGCGGCCCTTCTTGGTCGGATCAAGATCGAACCGTTCCAGCAGCTCGGCCCGCCTGGACGTGTCCAGGCCGCCGCGCAGCCGCCCGTAGAGGTCGATGACCTCGCCGCCGCTGAGGTTGCGCCACAGCGTGACGTCACCGGGGACGTAGGCGAGCCGGTTGTGCAGCTCAACCGCGTCATGCCACGGGTCCTTGCCGAGGAGCTGGGCGGTGCCGCTGTCCGCGCGGAGCAGACCGAGCAGCACTCTGATGGTGGTGGATTTCCCCGCCCCGTTCGGACCGAGGAAGCCGTGGACCTCACCCGTCTCGACTTCGAGGTTGAGGCCGTCCAGTGCGTGCGTCCGGCCAAAGGACTTGTGGAGGCTGGACACGGTGATTGCCGTCGTCATGATTTCGAAGCTACTCTTCTTTCAGAAATTTGTGAAGTTAAAGAAACGTATAATTGGTGGTGAGGCTCTGAACAGGGAGCTTTGACTGTGAGCGAGACGACGGGGTTGACGATGACGGAACTGAAACCCGCGGCCTCCGAGGCGGCAGTCCAGCCGGGCGCGGGGCGGCGGGCCGGTCTGGACACGCCGGACCGGGGTGCCGTGCTGCCGCGGACGGCTGCCCCGGGGGCCGCGCGCGACGAGGACGCCGTGTCCCAGTTCGTCGAGAGGTTCGCCGCCGAGCTGGCCCAGGCGGGCGTCCAGCGCATGGCGTCCCGCGTCTTCGCCGCGCTCCTCGCCTCCGACTCCGGCTCGCTCACCTCCGCCGAGCTCGCCGAGCAGCTCCAGATCAGCCCCGCCGCCGTCTCCGGCGCGATCCGGTATCTCTCCCAGGTCCACATGGTCGGCCGGGAGCGCGAGCCCGGCTCCCGGCGCGACCGCTACCGACTGCACACCGACATCTGGTACGAGTCCATCACCCGCCGCGACCAGGTCCTCTCGCGCTGGGAGCAGACCATGCGGGACGGCGCCGAGGCCCTGGGCCCCGACACTCCGGCGGGGGTGCGGATGACGGAGACGGCTGAGTTCTTCGAGTATCTGCACGGCGAAATGCTGGTGATCATGGACCGCTGGCGCGAGCGGCAGGCCGCCCGCCGCGAGACCCGCACCGCCGGGGCGGACGGGCCGGGGCCGGGAGCTGGCGCGGGCGCGGGCGGTTAGCGCGGCCGGGCGGGGCCAGGTGGCGCTACCGGGGCAGCGTCAGGGTCCAGGCGTTCGGCAGCACCGTCCAGGTCCGGGTCCGTACCGGCCCGCCGACCAGCGCGTCCGCCCGGTAGTGGAAGTCCGGCCCCGAGATCGTCACGGCCCGGGCCCGCGCCCGTACGAGGCTGCCTGAGACATGCCCGTAGACGACGACCTCGGCGAGCCCGCGATACGGCGCCCCGGCGTCATCGGCCTGGCCCGCCTCGTCGGCTCGCGCCGCGTCGACCTGCCCCGCGTCGACCTGCCCCGCGTCGGTCGGCTCGCCGTTCGCGCGCCGCGTGAACGCTCCGCCGTCCGCCGCGCCGCCCGCGCCGCCCAGCGCCGCCCGGCCCGCCGCCCCGCCCTTCGTTCCGTGCGCCGCGCCGTTCACGCTGCCGTCAGCGGTGCCACCCGCCCGGTCCGCTGACCCGCTGTCTGAAACACGGCCGCTCCTGTCATCTGACCTGCCGTCTGGCCTGATGGCTGACCTGCCGTCCGACCTGGCCTCCGCCGCGCCGACGGCTTGGGCGCCTGGTCCCCCGGATGTGCCGTGCGGCGTGCGGGCGCCCGTGGCGGCATCGGCTCCCGTGCCCGTGCCCGTGGCGCTGTGCGCCGCGCGTCCGGTGGGGCCGGTCGTCGCGAGCGACGCCGTTGAGATCGAGACCCGTTCCACCGGGTGGTCGAGGTCGGCCAGCAGCACTCCGTCAGCCTCGACGCGCAGCCGTCGCGTGGGGGGCTGCGCCCGGCGCGTCCCTGCCCCGCCGAGCCCGGTCAGCCCGGTGACGGGCGTGGTCAGCAGGGTCAGCGCCGTACGAGCCGTACGCGCCGCCGGGGACCACCACGGCCGGGGCCGGTCCGGCCCGCCGGACTGGCCGGTGCGGGGCCTGGGAACCCCGCCGCCCCCGGTGCCCGCCGCGCCGGTGCCGCGCGCAGCGCCGGTCCGCCCGGCCGGGCCGCCACTCCCGTAACCGGCTGTTCCCGGGCGAGCCCCGGAACCGGTTTCCGGATCGGTCCCGGCCTCGGCGCGGGAGGCAGCCGCAGGACCCGCGCCGGAGTCCCCGCCGTTGTCGGGACCGGGTTCCGGGCCGGAACCCGGGCGGGACCCGGGGGCGAAGAGCGCGCCGTTGCCACGGCCCGGCCTCTCGCCGCCGCGCGCGCCGCTGCCCGTACCGCCGTGGTCCCCGCCGCTGCCGCCGCCCCCACCGTCGCCGCCGCCGCGCCGGGCCATCCGGCCGTACGCGCTTCCGCCATGCGCGTGACCGCCCGCGTCGGCGTCCGCGTCCGTGTTCGCGTTCGCGTTCGCGCCCCCGCCCGTACTTCCAGGCCCAGCCCCAGCCCCAGGCCCAGTCCCGGGGCCGCCCTCGTAGCCGTACGCGTGCCCGTAGCCGAGGGGGCGTCCAGCGCTGCCGCCGGCGCCGTACGCGACGGCGTGCGGGCCGCTGATCCCCGGCCCGGAGGGCACGCACAGGCCGCCGAGCACCACGCCGTCGCTGTCGTCGACCAGCAGGTCGAGTCGGCGGTCCGCGCCGTCCAGGACGGCGCGCGCGGCAGCGACCGCGTCCGTCGGCACGCCGAGGGCCCGCGCCAGCCGCACGGAGGCGGCCGGTCCCACCGGCACCATGGCCACCGGCGTGGAGGCCAGCGTCCGCTCTCGGTGCAGCAGTGTGACGACCCGGAGCAGCGCCTGGTCATCGCCAACCACCACGGGCCGTCTGCCGCCCCGGCGGGCCAGCGCCCGCGCGACGTCCTCCGGCCCGTCGGGCAGGCAGATTTTCGTGGTCGCACGCGCGCACAGCACGTCCTTGGCGATGCGCACCGACTCGCCGTCGGTGCGCCGTGCGCCCTGGTCGATGATCATGAGCAGCGGTAGGCCCGCGCTCGCGCGGGGCTCTGGAGCCGACACCTCGGTCCTTCCTCAGGTAGCATCTCGGTGCAAGAGCCCCTTGCGCTATTGCGCCAGGGGCTTGGTCTATTCCGGGGCACCGGTCCGACGGCTCTGGTGGCGGAAACGCGATGACGCGTACCGTCGCGCACGTTGGACATGCCCCGCCCGGAAGGGGTGTACGCCTGTGCCCGCACTTGTGCTGCTCGGTGCTCAGTGGGGTGATGAAGGCAAGGGAAAGGCCACCGACCTGCTCGGTGGCTCGGTGGACTACGTGGTGCGCTACCAGGGCGGCAACAACGCCGGCCACACGGTCGTCGTCGGCGACCAGAAGTACGCGCTGCACCTCCTCCCTTCCGGAATCCTCACGCCTGAGTGCACGCCGGTGATCGGTAACGGAGTCGTCGTCGACCCAGCGGTCCTGCTCTCCGAGCTGAGCGGACTCAATGAGCGCGGCGTCGACACGTCCAAGCTGCTGATCAGCGGCAACGCTCATTTGATCACTCCGTACCACCAGACGGTGGACAAGGTCACGGAACGGTTCCTCGGTAAGCGGAAGATCGGTACGACCGGGCGCGGCATCGGCCCGACGTACGCCGACAAGATCAACCGCGTCGGCATCCGCGTGCAGGACCTCTTCGACGAGTCGATCCTGCTCCAGAAGGTCGAAGCGGCGCTGCACGAGAAGAACCAGATCCTGGTCAAGCTCTTCAACCGGCGCGCGATCAACGCGGAGCAGGTCGTCGAGGAGTACCTCGGCTACGCGGAGCAGATCAGGGACTACGTCGCCGACACGACGCTGATCCTGAACAACGCCATCGACGAGGGGAAGGTCGTCCTCTTCGAGGGCGGCCAGGGCACCCTGCTCGACGTCGACCACGGCACGTACCCCTTCGTGACCTCGTCCAACCCGACCGCCGGCGGCGCCTGCACGGGTGCGGGCGTGGGACCGACGAAAATCAGCCGGGTGATCGGCATCCTCAAGGCGTACACCACGCGCGTCGGAGCCGGTCCCTTCCCGACCGAACTTTTCGACGCGGACGGCGAGGCGCTGCGCAGCATCGGCGGCGAGCGCGGTGTGACCACCGGGCGCGACCGGCGCTGTGGCTGGTTCGACGCGGTGATCGCCCGTTACGCGACCCGCGTCAACGGCCTCACCGACTTCTTCCTGACGAAGCTCGACGTGCTGACAGGCTGGGAGCAGATCCCGGTGTGTGTGGCGTACGAGATCGACGGCAAGCGCGTCGAGGAGCTGCCGTACAGCCAGAGTGACTTCCACCACGCGAAGCCGGTCTACGAGAACCTGCCGGGCTGGTCGGAGGACATCACCAAGGCGAAGACCTTCGCTGACCTGCCGAAGAACGCGCAGGCGTACGTGAAGGCGCTGGAGGAGATGTCCGGCGCGCCGATCTCGGCGATCGGCGTCGGCCCCGGCCGCGACGAGACGATCCAGATCAACCCGTTCGTCTGATCACGCGCTGATCGTGTGCTGATCATGTGAGTTCGCGTACGGCTGAGGCCCGTGCCTCCGGGAAACCGGGGCGCGGGCCTCAGCCGTTTAGTTCACGCCCGTACGGCTCGGCGCGGACGGCTCGGTCGGCGCGGTCGGCGGGTGCGGACGGCCGGTCCGGTCAGCGGCCGCCGGGGCCCGGGCCGTACCGTGGGCCGTAGAGCCCTGTGCCACCCGGCGCGCCTGGCAGCTGCTGCTGGAGGGCCTGCCGCTCCTGCATGGAGGTCAGCCGGAGCACGACGACGATCGCGAGTACGGCGGTGGGGATCGACACGACGTCGCTGACGCAGGACCAGACGACGGAGTCCTGGTACTGGCCGTACGTCTCCGCCTCGCCGAACACCGCGAGGCCGACGGTGCTGACGACGAGCAGGAGGACGAACAGCGTCCACCACCAGTTCAGCAGCGCGCGCGACGGGCCGCTCGGCGGAGGCTGGTACGGGCCCTGCGGGGCGCTGGGGGCCGGGGAGCTTGAGGTCCAGATGTCGTTGGCCATCTGCTTGGGGAACCAGAACTGGACGACGGGGATGAACCAGGACCCCGCGGCCATCCCGCTGCTGTACCGCTGCCGCCCCGGCGCGACCACCTGCGCGTTGACGTAGACGCGCCGGAACCAGACCACCCACAGCACGACCATCGGAATGGCGGTGAGGAACGCGAGGGCGTCCAGCCCGTCGGTGACGTCCTCGCTGTCGTCGATGGCCGACGCCGGGCCCGAGCCCTCGAAGTACTCCTCGTACACGCCGTAGAGCCGGATGCTGAAGGCCAGGTCGAGCAGCATGAGCAGCAGGCTGATCGCGAAGAGGGTGACCGTGGCGTTCGCGAGAGAGCGGGGGGAACGCCATACGGCGAACGGCTGGTACGCGGTGCCGCCGGGCGGGTAGGGCTGGGCGGCGGCGATGCCGGTGTGCGCGTACGCGGGCGGTGGCGTTTGTGGCGACAGTGACTGTGGTGGCTGTGACTGTGGTGGTTGTGGTGTGTGTGGTGACACTGGGTGCGGCGTGTGGGTCTGGTGCTGGTACTGGTGTGTGAGGGGTGGCTGGTGCTGGTGGGGCCCCGGCGGTGTCGGGGTGGACGGCTGCTGGGGCTGCTGGTGCTGCGGGGGGCCGAGCTGGGTGGCGGACGGTGGTGGCGCGCCCAGGCCGGGGCCGGTCGGCGTCGATATGCCCGGCGCTCCGGGCGCGCCCGGTGACCCCAGCGGCGTGAAGCCGACGGAGGTCTGCGGCATCTCCGCCTCCAGCAGGCGCAGCGCGTCGCGGCCGAGCTGGGCCAGCAGCTCGCCCGGGAGCCACGGCTCGGACTCCGCCCCCGCGCCCCCCGCACACTCCAGTACCCGCTCTACGGTGAAACGCCGGGCCGCGTCCTTCGTGAGGCAGCCCTCGACCAGCTCGCGCAGCCCCTCGGGCAGCCCGTCGAGGTCCGGCTCCTCCTGAGCGACCCGGTACATCAGCGCGTGCACACCGCTGTCGGCCGTGCCGAACGGTGAGCGCCCCGTACTGGCGAAGGCGAGCACGGACCCCAGGCAGAAGACATCGCTGGCCGCCGTGATCGGCGCGCCGATCACCTGCTCGGGGGACATGAAGCCGGGCGAGCCGACGACCGCGCCGGTCATGGTCAGCCCGCTGTCGGCGACCGGGTCGAGGGCGCGGGCGATGCCGAAGTCGATGACGCGCGGGCCGTCGATGGTGATCAGCACGTTCGACGGCTTCAGGTCGCGGTGGATCAGCCCCGCGCCGTGGATGTCGCGCAGCGCCTGCGCCAGGCCACGGGCGAGGGCGCGTACGGAATGCTCGGGGAGCGGTCCTGAGTCGCGGGCGACGAGGGTGTACAGCGAGGGGCCGCCGATGTAACCGGTGGCCACCCAGGGCGTGGCCGCCTCGGTGTCGGCGTCGAGCACCGGCGCGGTCCAGTCACCGCCGACCCGCTGCGCGGCCCGGACCTCCGCCTGGAAGCGGCGCCGGAAGTCGGGCTGCCCGGCCAGCTCACCCCGCACCAGCTTGACGGCGACGGTGCGGCCACGCGCCGAACGGGCCAGGTACACCCGGCCCATCCCTCCCTCACCGAGCCTGCTGAGCAGGCGGTACTCGCCGATCCAGCGAGGATCGTCGGCCCCCAGGTCTTCCATGCTGTTGTGGCTCCTGCCCCTTGTGTCGCCGCCGTCGCGCTGCCCGTACCGTGCTGCCGCCGTACAGGTCTCCGTGTCGTACAGGTCTCCGTGTCGTACGGGTCTCCGTGGCGTACGGGCTGACGGAGATCGCGTCAGGCTGACGCCGCCGCGCTGACCCGCCCCGGTCCACCCCCGCAGAGAATAGAGGCCGCGCGCCGCGAGCAGGCGCGGTGTGACGAGACGGTTGCCGGGCCGGGCGCGAGGGAGCCAGGACGCGGGGGAGGCGCCCGGTGGGCCGGCCCGGTTCCCGGCAGTGTGTCCGGGGGCGTGGTGAGCGCCATACACAGTGCCGGTACCAGGTGGGCGCCACGGTCCATACGCTGACGATGTTGGTATCACCGAGCCGCGAGCGATCCGAGGTACTGAACGTGTCCACGCACCCCGCCCACGAGCCCTCCGTGGGCGCCGCAGTCAAGGCCGACGACCGCGCGCATGTCTTCCACTCCTGGTCGGCGCAGGGCCTGATCGACCCGCTCGCGGTGGCGGGCGCCGAAGGCTCGTACTTCTGGGACTACGACGGCAACCGCTACCTCGACTTCTCCTCCCAGCTCGTCAACACCAACATCGGCCACCAGCACCCCAAGGTCGTCGCCGCCATCCAGGAGCAGGCCGCGAAGCTGTGCACCATCGCGCCCGGTTTCGCCGTGGACGTACGGTCCGAGGCGGCCCGGCTGATCGCCGAGCGCACGCCCGGCGACCTGGACAAGATCTTCTTCACCAACGGTGGCGCCGAGGCCGTCGAGAACGCGGTCCGGATGGCCCGGGTGCACACCGGCCGCCCCAAGGTGCTCTCCGCTTACCGCTCGTACCACGGGGCCACCGCCGCCGCGATCAACCTGACAGGCGACCCGCGCCGCTGGGCCTCGGACACCGCTTCGGCGGGTGTCGTGCGCTTCTGGGCCCCGTTCCTCTACCGGTCGCCGTTCCACGCCGAGACCGAGGAGCAGGAGTGCGACCGCGCCCTGCGGCACCTTGAGGACACCATCGTCTTCGAGGGCCCGCAGACCATCGCCGCGATCATCCTGGAGACCGTCCCCGGCACGGCCGGGATCATGGTGCCTCCCTCGGCCAGTGGTGCGAAGGGTCCCCAGTCCGGCTACCTGGCCGGGGTCCGGGAGATCTGCGACCGGTACGGCATCGTCTTCATCCTCGACGAGGTCATGTCGGGCTTCGGACGCACCGGCCGCTGGTTCGCCGCCGACCACTGGGACATCACGCCCGACCTGCTGACCTTCGCCAAGGGCGTCAACTCCGGTTACGTGCCGCTCGGCGGCGTCGCCATCTCCGCCGAGATCGCGGCGACCTTCGACCAGCGCCCCTACCCCGGCGGCCTCACCTACTCCGGGCACCCGCTGGCCTGCGCCTCCGCCGTCGCGACCCTCAACGCCATGGCGGAGGAGGGCATCGTCGAGAACGCCGCCGAGATGGGCGAGCGGGTCATCGGCCCCGGCCTGCGCGACCTCGCCTCCCGGCACGCCTCCGTCGGCGAGGTGCGGGGGATGGGCGTCTTCTGGGCGCTCGAACTCGTCAAGGACGAGGAGACCCGCGAGCCGCTGGTCCCGTACAACGCGAGCGGCCCGGCGAACCAGCCCATGGCCGACTTCGCCACAGCCTGCAAGCGCGGCGGCCTCTGGCCCTTCGTGAACATGAACCGCACCCACGTCGTCCCGCCGTGCACGGTGACCGAGGCGGAGGCCAAGGAGGGCCTGGCCATCCTGGACGAGGCCCTGACAGCGGCCGACGCGCACACGGTGTAGCCGCCGCGCTCCCGCCCCGGAGCGCGCGCACGGCGCGACGCGTACGGCGGCAACGCGCACGGCTTGGTGTGCGCGCCGGAGCCCACCGCCCGGTGCGCGCGGCATCGCGGGCGCGAGGGCGCGTGGGTGCGGGCGGGGGCGCCGGAAGCCGTCCGGCAGCTGCCATGCCCGGGCGTACGCGGCGTAACGTTGGCCACACCGCCGAGCGACTTTTCCGTGTCAGAGCGCCATGCTCGGGCCAGAGCACTGCACTCCGTACAACACCTCCACACTGCGCGCTACGGCCCTCGCATATCGTGATGCGAGGGCCGTCCGCATTCCCACCAACTTCTGCCCATGCGCGCGGCCACGGAAGGAGACGGGACCATGCCCGGCATCAGCCAGGTCAAGCGCAGCACGCTGCGGCAGCAGATTGCCGGCGCGCTGCGCGACGAGGTGCTCGCCGGGCGCCTCCCGGCCGGGCAGCAGTTCACCGTCAAGGAGATGGCCGAGCAGTACGGCGTGTCCGCCACCCCGGTCCGCGAGGCGCTGCTCGACCTGTGCGCGCAGGGGCTGCTGGACGTAGAGGAGCACCGGGGCTACCGGGTGCACGAGTTCACCATCGACGACTACCGGGACATGGTCGAGGCCCGCACCCTCATCGTCGAGGGCATGTTCCGGCGCTCCGTCGCCCCGGCGCTGGACGCGGCGACACCGGAGTCCCTGGCCTCGGTACGGCGCCGGGCGGAGGAGGCCGAGCGCGCGGCGCGCGGCGGCGACCTCGACATACTCATCGGCTACGACCTGCGGTTCTGGCGTGAACTGAGCGGGCTCGTCGGCAACTCGTACATCTCGGGGATTCTGGAGCGCGTGCGCGTGCAGAGCTGGGTCTTCTGCGTCCCGTATCTGCGCGGCCTGCCCGACCTGAGCGAACGGCTGTGGGCCGGGCACCGCGACCTGGTACTCGCCATCACCAGCGGCGACATCAAGACAGCCGAGAAGATCGTCGCCGCGTACAACGCGCACAGCCTCGCCCTCATCGAGAACGCGGCCTGACGCCGGGCCGGCATCCGGCGCGCCGCCTTGCTGTGCCTGGGCCGCCATCCGGCCTGCCATCCAACCTGACACCCGGCCTGACATCCCGCCTGACATCCGTGCCTGGCCGCCCCGGCGGTGCGGGCGTCACGGCCCGGAGCAGCCGGAAACGGTCCGCCACGGCTCTCTGCCGCGCTCTTCGCGGAGCGTTGCCGGCGGGCTACGCTGGCCCGACCGCCGCCAACGAGAGTGAGTACACGTGGCATGTGACCTCTGGCTGGTCCCACTCGTCGATGTGCTGTGTCACAGCCCCGACAACCCCTTCGCGGAGGAAATCGCCGCGTACGACCAGGCGCTCGGTGACGCCGGGCTGCCTCCCGTTCCGGTCTTCGGCTACACGCCCGGGCTCTCCGGCGCGGTCGCGCCGATCGCCGGGTTCGACTACGACGCCCTCCACTTCCTGCGCCGCGCCTACCTGCTGCGGATCTGCGGACTCGCCGTCACCCCCGTCGGCGAACTGGGCGGGGACTACGAGCAGTTGCTGGAGATGTTCGAGCCCACGGCCCAGCAGTCCCACCTCGTATGGCACTACGACCACGCGGGCGCCTACGTTCCGGTCGACTTCGAGCATCCGCTGTCCAACGACGGGCTTCTCGAAGGCGGTGGCCCGCTCGGCTCCAGCCAGGGGCTGCTGCGCGAACTCCAGGAGGTCGCCCCCGCCTTGGGCATCGACCCGGCCAACCCGCCCGCACCGCCCACTCCGCCGACCCGACCCACCGACCTGGAGGAACCCGCCGCCCCGATCCCATACGACGACAACCCGTTCGCCCGGGAACGCCATGTCTGGCTGTCGCTGTACGCCGCGGCGACCCGCAGCCTGGGTCAAGGGTCGATGATCGTCTTCAGCTGAGGCGGCTGAGGCGGCTGAGGCCGCCGGGCAGGGGCGCGCTGGATGCGTGGCCCCGGCGCCCCGGGCGCGGGAGCCGACCGCGCCTGAGCGCCAGGGCCGCAGGGCGCCTGAGCGTCAGGGCCCCAGAGCCGTCAGGGCGTCAGCGCGGTGGCTCCGGTGGCCGCTGCCGGGGCATGTTCGGCCGGGTGCCCGGCGGCAGCAGCAGGCGGCTCGCGGGAGCGCTCGCGTCGGGGCGCGCGCCCCACATCAGTGACTGCGTCACCAGCGGCCCCGCACCGCAGCGGAATTCGACCATCCAGTCCGCCGTTTCGACGCGTACGAGTTCCATGACGTCCTCGGAGAAGCGCCGCAGCACCGCCAGACAGCGCTCAGCGGCCTCGTTCGCTGTGCCCTCAGCGGGGCCGAGCACCTCGCGTACGTTTTCCAGTGCCCAGTCGAACTGGAGCGCCTCAAGCCGCCGTTGTACGGCCTGCGCCGTCGCCACATCCCGCATCCAGCCGGAGGTCAGCCCGAAGAAGCGGTCACAGGCGACGCACGCGACGGCGGCCAGCAGCGACAGATAGCCCCACCCCGAGCCGCTGCTCAGGACCCCGGTCAGCTGAAGCAGCGGCAGCGCCGCGCCCGCGGTCGCCCCGAGCGCGGCACCGGCCCGCAGGGTCCGTGCCGCACGCCGCTTCCACGCGCGGTCGGTGAGGTACCAGTCGGTGACGCGCAGCGCGCCGTCCTCCGCCCAGCGGTACAGCTCGTCGAGGCGCTTGGTGGGCTCGCCCCAGTCGCCGAGGGGGAAGGGGCGGCCGAGCAGGTCCCCCGGCCGTTCGTCCGGCGTCCGCCTGGTGCCCGTCCGCCGAGCGCCCAGGGGCCTGCCGCCCAGCCGCCCCGTGTGCTGCCGCCGTCCGTTCACCCCTCTGATCCAGCCTCTCGCGCCGGGGTCGCCCGCCCCTCCTTCTTGGCGTTCCTCGCGCGGAAGCCCCTCGGGCTGCATCTCCGGCTGACTCACCCGTGCACTCCCTGCGTGATGGCGTGGACCCGCGGACCGCCGTGGTCCCGCAAGCCCCTGCTGGCTGGCCGACTGCCGCTGTGGTCTGGCCGTCGGCCGGCTCCTGTCCGGCTCTGTCCGGCTCCCGGCTGTGTGCTTCCGGGCGGTCGCCGTTCTTCTTGGCCCCGTTGGCCGGGCGGCTGCCGGGTGGCTGCCGCGCGCTTCGTCGCGACGACGGCCCCGCCGTTGTTCGCGTCGCTCTGGCTGTTTCGGGTCGTTCTAGTTGTTCTAGTTGTTCCAGCCTTTCTAGCTGACTGCTGTCCTCGCGATGACGGGAGGCCGGAGCTCTGACCGAGGTTGACGGCGGCGTACGAGGAACACGAGCCACCGGCCTCGTTCCCCGCCCCGCGTGCCACTCCGTTCCCCGCCCCACGTGCCACGCCCACGTCTCACGCGCGGCCTCCTTCCTACCGCCGAACGGCTGGCGTTGAGCGCCAGATCGCTGTATTTCCGCCCAGAAGTAGTGCGCTATCGGATATAGGGCAGACCGCGACTCACTCGAAAGAGTGGCTGGCGGCCGGTGCGAGCCGGTGGGTGGCAGGTTTAGGGCTGGCATGCCGACGGCGTCTAGGCTGGGCCCGTGAAGGTCCTTGTCATCGGCGGCGGCGCCCGCGAACACGCCCTGTGCCGCTCTCTCTCGCTCGACCCCGACGTCACCGCTCTGCACTGCGCCCCCGGCAACGCCGGTATCGCCGAGGTCGCCGAGCAGCACCCGGTGGACATCCTCGACGGCGCGGCGGTCGCTGAGCTCGCCGCCTCGCTGGGGGCGGATCTCGTGGTCGTCGGCCCCGAGGCGCCGCTGGTGGCCGGTGTCGCCGACGCCGTGCGCGGGCGCGGCATCCCGGCCTTCGGCCCCTCGGCCGAGGCCGCGCGGCTGGAGGGCTCCAAGGCGTTCGCCAAGGACGTGATGGCCGCCGCCGGTGTGCCGACCGCCCGCAGCTACGTCTGCGTCAACGCCGCCGAGATCGACGAGGCACTCGACGCCTTCGGTCCGCCGTACGTCGTCAAGGACGACGGACTGGCGGCGGGCAAGGGCGTCGTCGTCACCCCCGACCTGGCCGTCGCCCGCGAGCACGCGCTCGGCTGCGACCGGGTGGTCATCGAGGAGTTCCTGGACGGCCCCGAGGTCTCGCTCTTCGCGATCACCGACGGGGAAACGGTCCTCCCCTTGCAGCCCGCGCAGGACTTCAAGCGCGCCTACGACGGTGACGAGGGCCCGAACACCGGCGGCATGGGCGCGTACTCGCCGCTGCCCTGGGCCGACCCGAAGCTGACGGACGAGGTCCTGGCGACCGTCCTGCAGCCCACCGTCGACGAGCTGCGCCGCAGGGGCACCCCCTTCTCCGGGCTCCTCTACGCGGGCCTCGCGATCACCTCACGCGGCGTCCGCGTCATCGAGTTCAACGCCCGATTCGGCGACCCGGAGACACAGGTCGTGCTGGCCCGCCTCAAGACGCCGCTCGCCAGCGTGCTGCTGCACGCGGCCACCGGCCGTCTGGAGGTGGAACCGCCGCTGCGCTGGAGCGACGGTGCGGCGGTCACCGTCGTCATCGCCTCCCACAACTACCCCGACGCCCCGCGCACCGGCGACCCCATCACCGGCCTGGCCCAGGCCGCCGAGCAGGAGAAGGCGTACGTTCTGCACGCGGGCACCCGGCGGAACGACGCCGACGAGATCGTCAGCGCGGGTGGACGCGTGCTCTCCGTGACGGCGACCGGCTCCGATCTGACCAAGGCGCGCGACCGGGCCTACCGCGCGCTGTCGCAGATCAGCCTGGACGGCTCGCACCACCGCACAGACATCGCCGCCCAGGCCGCCGCCGACGCCGCCACCTCGGGCTGACGCACCCCCGCCCCGGGCCCCGGCGGCTCCGGCCGCGGGGCGCGCCTTCCGCCTGGCATGCGGCTGGGCCTGGCGCGGACTGGGCCGGCTGGCTCGCGGCCCGGCCGGGCCCGGGGCTGGGGCTGGACTGGGCTGGGCAACGGAGGCCGGGTGGCTGCGGACCGGGAGACCGTCATCCGCTGGGCGCGACTGGCTGAACACCGGCGTTGGCTGGCTGGTCTCTGACGTTCGACGTAGGCCATTCAGGCCATGCTCGGCCCGCCTGATGACCCGTCCGGCTGTTCGGCCGGTCGCCGACTGGCCGCTTGCTCATCCCCGTGGCGACCGCTGCTCCGGCGCCCGGTGCCCCTGGCTGACGTGGGGCTCCGCTGCTCGTACGGGGGTGTGGGGGCGCCGCGCGCCTGGCTCGGAACAGGTAATCGGAATAGTTCCTACCGCTGGCCGAAGCCATTCCATCGAGTGAGCGCTTCACTATCTGGCTGACGCGATTCACGGCCCCAACTAGTGTGCCGCGCAAGCGCGCTGCGGCAACTGGCTCACCGGCATTGCGGTGTCAGTGACCGGTGCGACAGTGGTGGGGTAGGCACGCCGTCGGCGTCCGCTGTCGCACTCGCCGCAGGGCAGTAGGGGGTGATCACACTCGTGGCAAGACCGGAAACAGAGACACCTGGAGCTCGCGCCCGAGCCCTCGCGGTGCTGCGCGTCCGAGGTGCCGCACAGGCCGTGGCGTTGCTGCCGGCGGCCGTCGCCGTGGTGCTGCTCGTCGGCGGAAGCACCGGGAGGATCGACGGTTCGGGAAGCGGCTGGAGCACCGCCCGCTGGGTGGTCGTCTGCGTCGCCGTGCTGACCCTCGCCGTGGCGGCGGGAGTGTCGGCCGTCATCGCGCGGGCCAAGCCCGCCCTGAGCCCCACCATCCCCATCGCCGAGGCGAAAGCCCCCGACCTGTACCGGCTTGTGCGTGATCTCGCGGAGCGGCTCGATGTGCCCGCGCCCTCGGCGATAGCGCTCACGCCGGACTGCGACAGCTGGCTTGAGGACCGTACGCACCGCGCCCACCGGCCACCCGGGACGCGCCGGGCGCGGGCGGCCGAGGAGGCGAACGGCGCGCGGGGGCGAGAGGACCGCGGTGGGCTGCTCGGCCGTCTGCGGCTCGCCCCCGCCCGGCCGCCCCAGCTCGGTCTGGAAGCGACCGTTCCGGCCACGCGGACCGGCCGTCCCGGTGCGGAGCGGCGTGGCGCCTTCACCGACGAGGCGGCCGGAGCGGCCGAGGGCGGCGGGCGGGAGCGGCGGACACCTGAGGCGCCTGTGCTGGTGATCGGTTCGCCGTTCCTGTGGTGGATGCGGGTCGCTGAGCTGCGTGCGCTGCTCGCGCCGGTTGTGGCGGGCACGGGCCCGGCGGCCCATCCGGACATCGCCGCGGCTCGTCGCTTCGTCCGCGGCCTGGACGCCGCCGCCGCGATAGCGGCACGCGGCCCCCAGGGGACGGCCACCGCTGACATGGGCCTCACCTCTGGCGTGGCGGCCGGGCCGCCGCCGGCCCCCGGACCGACGTCGGAAGCGGCGAGCGGCGAGGCAGGGCCTACGCCCTCCGCGAGCGCGCGGGTGGCTGACCACGACGGGACACCCGAGGCCGTGGCCGGTGACGCGTCACGGGCGGCAGCCGGTGCCGTGCCGGCCGGGCGGGCCCGCCCGGCGCGCTCTGCTCCCCTCGCGGCCATCGGTCGCGCCGTCCGCCGCCCCGGACTCGCCTTCGTCGGCTGCGTGGCCCGGCTGTTGCTGCGCGCGTGCAGGGACCACGCCGCCGAGATGGAGCGGGGCGTGGCGGTCGCCGCCTCGCAACGGGCGCAGAGCGTGGACTACGGCCCCCGGATCGTCGCCCAGGAGCAGGTGGGACTCGCCTACGCGGGCTGGGACCGGCTGCTGACGCGCGTCGCGCTGCCCGCCTGGCGGATGGGCCGCTGGCCGTCCCGGCTGGACGCCGGGGTGGTGTCCGCGCTCACCGAGCTGTCCCGCCGCGACCGGCTCGCCGAGGGCTTCGCCTCACGGCTGGGCGAGCGGCCCGCGTGCGACCTCCTTGAGGAGCCAGGGGTGATCGACGAGGCGACGTCGCTGCTGGCAGCCCGCCTGTTCCACGGCGGCCCAGCGGAGTCGGGCCCCGACTGGTGCCCGGTCGACTGGGCGGAGTATCCGGAGGAGGTCGTGGACCGCAAGTGGCGCCTGGAGGCGGCCCGTCTGCACGCCATCCTGGACACGCTTCCCCCGGCTGACCCGTCGCCGTACGCCTACGGACAGCCGGGCCCCGAGCCGATGGCATCCGAGCCCGTGGCTCCCACGCCTGCGAAGCCCCTGCCCGCGGCGCCCGTGCCCGTGGCCTCGGTGCGACCGGCATCGGCGGCGGCGTCACCAGACTTCCCGGAAGCGGCGGCGCCCGCCACGACAGCCCCGAGCCGGGGCGAAGGGGCGTACGCGCACGCGCCCGTGGAGTCGCCCGGTCCGGCTGGGGCCGACCAGCGCGCGGCTGAGCGCCCCGGTGGCGTGGAGCGGCGGAACGGTGCCGGGAGGCGCGGGGAAGCGGTCGAGCGGCACGAGCACGCGGTCGGCAGGCATGGGGACGTGACAGGCCCGACGCTGGACCGGGTCATGGACCACCTCAGCGGCACCTCGGACGGCGCCGGGAAGCGTGACCCGTCGGTAGCGGCCGGACCGGCCCAGGCAACCGGACCGGCCCAGGCGACCGGTCCGAGCCAGGCAGCCGGGCCGTTCCATGTGGCCGAGGCGGCCGTTGTGGACGAAGTCGCCGTAGCGGACGAAGCCGCCGAGGATGCCGAGGACGCCGACAGCGGTCTCGGCGGATTGGGTGGACTGGGCGCCACGGGCGAGCTGCTGGCCGCTCGGCTCACCGCCGAGCTGGCTCGTGAAGAAGCCGCACAGCGGCGGGCGACGACGGAGTGTGAAGCTCCCGGCTCCGCGGCGGGGTCGGCGATGGGCGCCGGAGCTGGTGCCGGAGGCGGTCACGCGGGCGCGGGAGGCGGCGCTGGTGAGCCGTGGCTGGACGGAATAATGCCGCTCTTCCCGCTCCAGCCGCCACGCACCGGCCGCGAGCTGCTGGCCGATCACGTCACGGCGGTGGTCTGCTGTGCGGCGGTGGACACGGCGGGTGCCGCGCCTGGGCTCGACTGGCTCGATGGCCCGACGCTGCTGGTGGCCGGGCGGCGGAGATCGGACCTGGTCAACCCCGTGTTGAGCCTCGTTGAGGACGGTGATCCGGAGCCGCTGCGGGCCTGGCTGGCGGACGTCGGCGTGCGTGCGGACAAGCCCATCCGCCTGGTATGACCATGAGCTCCGTGCGCGGTGTCGTGCGCCGGTCCGCCGGGGCAGGTTGCGACAATCCGCGACGAACAGTGATGAGATGAGTGCAATATGTGATGTGGTTGGGGGTAGGAGATTGACACTCGACGGATGGCGGGTAAACGACCACGACGGAGGACGCGGTGGGCGGCCGACCTCCTGTCAGGGCTACGGGGAGTGACGGCGCGGCGCGTGCGTGGGGCACGCGTTTGACGGCGCCGCGCGCCCCCAACACCGCGCGGAGCGACGGCTCCCCGGGGCGGGGGAAGGACGGACCCCGGACGGCCCCGCAGCGACAGCGCGGAACAAGCAGCAGGCAGTGAGCAGTAAGGCAGTCGGTGTACGCCGACACGCGACAAGAAGCAGACGGCAACAAGAGAGCCGGTAGCAAGAGAGACGGCGAGAAGAAGGCCGCGAGCGCCAGGCAGCACAGCACAGGGCGACAAGCACAGACGAGCACAACAGCACAGAGCACGAAGCACCAGCGCCAACGAGCACAAGGGCAAGCAAGGGTACGAGGGCGAAAACAGCCCCAGTACGAGCAGCGCAGCCACAAGCGAAGCGCGGGCCTCGGACAACGACACAACGGTTCGAGCGCCGGAACAGCGGCCGGGACGAGTCGGTGCGAGCGCGGCAAAGGCCGCCCAGGCACCCTCGGTCCCGCGGGAAGGCCGCTCACGCACGCGATGTGGCCACGGCTGCCGAGGACGAGGAACGCGGTACGCAGGGAGGGATAGCAGTGGGCACGGAGCAGATCCGGCGCTGGGAGTCAGGCGCTCTCGCACACGCAGTCTCAGACCCGTTCGGGCAAGGACCGCTCCCGTGGTTGCGGGGGAGTGAGCACTACTTCGACGACACCGGCCATGTCGTCCCCTGGTACGTGGACCAGGCCAATGCTCCTGGTACGTCCGCGTTTCCACTGCCGCGCAGCGGCGAATCGCCCCGTGGCAGAGCCAGGGTGGGGGGAGCGCGCCGGATCAACGGGCGCACCGGTGCCTACGCGACCGCGCGTGCCGGACGTGGGCTGCACAGCAGCAGTCCTCAGATGGCCGATGACGTACACCGGCAGATCAAGGGCTTCACCTGTTCGGGCGCCGTGGCTCCCGGTGAGGCCATCGACTTCCGGATCACGGTTGATCCGCCGCAGGAGTTCAGCGTCGACATCTACCGCATCGGCCATTACGCCGGAGAGGGCGCGTCGAAGATCACCACGAGTCCCCGGCTGGCCGGGATCGTGCAGCCCGCCCCGCTCACCGCCGACCGCACCGTCTCGTGTCACCACTGGTGGCTGTCCTGGCGGCTCCAGGTCCCGTCGTACTGGCAGGTCGGCGCGTACGTAGCCGTCCTCACCACCGCCGACGGCTACCGCAGCCACATCCCGTTCACGGTCCGCGACCAGCACCCGGCCGATCTCCTGCTCGTCCTGCCGGACATCACCTGGCAGGCGTACAACCTCTACCCCGAGGACGGCAGGACCGGAGCCAGCCTCTACCACGCGTGGGACGAGGACGGGCGGCTCCTCGGCGAGGAGGACGCGGCCGTCACCCTGTCCTTCGACCGTCCGTACGCGGGCGCGGGCCTGCCGTTGCACGTCGGGCACGCCTACGACTTCATCCGCTGGGCCGAGCGCTACGGATACGACGTCGCCTACGCAGAGACGTGTGACCTGCACGCCGGACGCGTGGACCCGTCCCGGTACCGGGGCCTGGTCTTCCCTGGACACGATGAGTACTGGTCCGCGCCGATGCGCCGCGCCGTCGAAGTGGCCCGCGACAGCGGCACCTCGCTTGTCTTCCTCTCCGCCAACACCATGTACTGGCAAGTGGAGTTGGCCCCGTCCCCAGCAGGTCCCGACCGTCTGCTCAGCTGCCGCAAACGCCGCGGGCCGGGGAAGCCCGCCCTGTGGCGCGAGGTCGCGACGCCCGAGCAGCAGCTGATGGGCATCCAGTACGCGGGCCGGGTGCCCGAGCCGTCCCCCCTCGTCGTCCGCAACGCCGACCACTGGCTGTGGGAGGCGACGGGCGCGGGCGAGGGCGACGAGCTTCCCGGCCTGGTCGCGGGGGAGGCCGACCGCTACTTCCCGCGGACGTGCCTGCCCGAGCACGTCCGCCGGATTCTGCTGGCCCACTCCCCGTACGAAGACAGCGAGGGTGTGGTGCGCCACCAGGAGACATCGCTGTACCGGGCGCCGAGTGGCGCCCTGGTCTTCGCCTCGGGCACCTTCGCCTGGTCTCCTGCCCTGGACCGGCCAGGCCACGTCGACACCAGAATCCAGCGCGCGACGGCGAACCTGCTGGACCGCATCTGCAAACGGGACTGACCGACGCCCACGCGGCCCGACGCGTCCGCCGGCACGGCTGACCCGCGCGGCACAGCTGACCCGCACGTCCCCGCCCGTGCCCCCTCCTCCCTCTGAAGTCGCGCGGGCGTCCGCGTGCCGCCCCGGTACGTAGCCGCGTCCGCACGGCGCCGGCGCCGGTGTCCGCACGGAGCCGGATTTCCGTACGGGCGGACCGGCGCTACCGCACGCTGCCGACCGGAGCGGGTACCCGGGGAGCGCCTGCGCCGCCGCTGGCCAGGGAGGCCGGTCTCCCTGGATCGCTCGGATACGGGAGAATCAACGACGTAGGACAAACCCACCGGGAGGAACCGTGTCCGGATTCGTCGAAAAGCCCGAGCCTGCCCAGGTGCCGGGCTTGGTGCATCTGCACACAGGAAAGGTCCGGGATCTCTACCAGAACGCCGCTGGTGAGCTGGTGATGGTGGCCAGCGACCGGATGTCCGCCTATGACTGGGTACTGCCCACCGAGATTCCCGACAAGGGCAGGGTCCTCACCCAGTTGTCCCTGTGGTGGTTCGACCAGCTCGTCGACTTCGTGCCGAGCCATGTCATCCGGGCCTGCGACACCGCTGACGACCTTCCCGAGGGTGCCCCGGAGGACTGGGCGGGCCGCACGCTCATCTGCAAGTCGCTGCGGATGGTCCCCGTCGAGTGCGTGGCCCGCGGCTATCTGACGGGCTCCGGTCTGGTGGAGTACAAGGCCAGTCGCACCGTCTGCGGCCTCGCGCTCCCCGAGGGCCTGACGGACGGCTCAGAGCTGCCCTCTCCGATCTTCACCCCGGCGACGAAGGCCGCTGTCGGCGACCACGACGAAAACGTCAGCTACGAGGAGGTCGCCCGCCGACTCGGCGCCGAGACGGCGACCGAGCTGCGCCAGATGACCCTCGGGGTCTACAGCAGAGCCCGTGACATCGCGCGCGAGCGCGGCATCATCCTGGCCGACACGAAGTTCGAGTTCGGCTACGACGGGGAGCGGCTGATCCTCGGCGACGAGGTGCTGACGCCCGACTCCTCCCGCTTCTGGCCCGCCGACCAGTGGGAGCCGGGCCGCCCGCAGCCGTCCTACGACAAGCAGTTCATCCGCGACTGGCTGACCTCCCCGGCCTCAGGCTGGGACCGGCACGCCGAGCAGCCGCCGCCCCCGCTCCCGGCGGACGTCGTGGAGCGGACCCGTGCCAAGTACATCGAGGCGTACGAGCACCTCACCGGCCTGCCCTGGCACGACTGACCACGCGTGTGCACGCCGCGCGTTCCGGGCGCACGGGGCCGGGGCCGGGGCCTGGAATCCGACGGCTGACGACCGGCGCCCGATGGTCGGCGATCGGCGATCGGCGATCGGCCATCGGCCATCGGCGATTGGCAGTGGCGATAGTGACGTCTGAGGCTGGCTGACGCGGTCCGGCGCCGGACCGCGAGCGGGCAGGGCCCCGAGGGGGCGGAAACGACGAAGGCCCCGGTCTCTCGACCGGGGCCTTCGTTCTTTTCGCTGAGCGGACGACGAGGTTCGAACTCGCGACCTCAACCTTGGCAAGGTTGCGCTCTACCAGCTGAGCTACGTCCGCATGCGCCGCGCGTTTCCGCGTGGTGCGCACCCCACTATAGCCAACCTTGGGCGCGAGCGAAGCGCGCTGCCGCATGACGGTTCTCAGCACCGAGCTCCGCCGCGGCCGCCGACAGGTAGTTGCGGACGGTTCCCCTGGTCAGAGAGGCCCGCTCGGCGATCTTCGCGATCGGGGTTCCGCCCTCCGCCAGCTCCGGCAGTTCCGCTTCCCGCGCGCTCAGCGGCGCATCACCGGCGCTGACCACATCGGCTGCCAACTCCGGGGCCACGTAACGGCCGCCGCCGTGCACCGTACGGATGATCTCGGCCGACCGCTGCCGCCGAGACCGTCTTGGGCACGAAGGCCCGCACGCCCGCCTCCAGCGCCCGCTTCAGGTGGCCTGGCCTGCCGTGACCGGTGACGATCACGGTGCGGCAGGCCGGGAGGCCGGTCGCAGGAATGTGGCCACCGCCACACCGCCACACCGCCACACCGCCCGAGCCCGGCATCTGCGAGGGCGAACAGCCCACCGCCCCGTACGGAGACGGAGACGCCTCGCACGGCTTCGACTCCCCGCTTGACCGCCGGGCCATGGCGGCGCCGCAACGCTGAGACGTCGATCACACTTCCGTCGCATTCCATGTCCCCGGCATTTCGGCGGGTGACGCGCGGCAGCGGTGCGAGCTGTCACGACCTTGGGATGGCGAATGCCATCGCGCCGAGCGGCTGTTGGGGCAATCTGCCCCGGATCTCCGTCCCGATCTCTGCCCGGTTCTCTACGCCGGTTCTCTGTGCTGGTTCTCCGTGCCGTATCTCTGCCCGGCTCTCTGTTCCGGGATCTCCGGCGCGGGGACTGTACGGACTTCCCGGACGACCGCGCCGCCGAAACGGGCGCCTACGGCCGCGTAAACGGCCGATGCGGGCGCGTAAACGGTCGCTACGGGCACTTATGCGGCGACGTATACGGCCGTGCAGACAAGTGAGCCTCTATAACCAACGCGTCGCCGTATACGGGTCGGAAGGACGGCGCGGGAAACTGGCGGTGCGTCGCGCGGAAGGCATCGCCACGGGGGACAGCGACCCGCCGACAACCGGACGACGGTCCGCCGACAACCCGTCAACGACATCAACAACGTCAGCGGTCAATGACCGACAACGCGCCCGCCGACATCCACAGCCCGCAGCACGACGAAGGCCCCGGTCATGATGACCGGGGCCTTCGTCATTTCGCTGAGCGGACGACGAGATTCGAACTCGCGACCCTCACCTTGGCAAGGTGATGCTCTACCAACTGAGCCACGTCCGCATTTGCTACCGACCAGCTTTCACCAATCGGCGCGGAGACCACTCTACCTGACCGGAAAGATCAGGTGAGCAGTGGAGCGGGTGACAGGGATCGCACACTGCGCCTCCCCCTTGGAAAGGGGGCGCTCTACTACTGAGCTACACCCGCATGATCGAAGTTCTGGGCTTTTCGGCCCGGCCCTTCGGCGTGCTCCAGACTCTAGCGGATCAATGGGGGTGGGTGGCAACTCCGGTGCGCGAACGGCGTGAGCAGGCCGCCGTTCGCCGCACGTCGGCTCAGCTCGCCGCGTTGAACGCTTCGTAGACCCTCTTGGGGATGCGGCCGCGCGGCGGCACCTCCATGCCATGTGACTGGGCCCAGGCCCGCACGGTCGCCGGGTCGGGCGCGACGGAGGTGCGGCGGTACGTCTTGCCGGAGCGGGCCCGCTTGCGCCCGGCCTCCATGTACGGCTCCAGGGCGCCGCGCAGTTTCTTGGCGTTGGTCGAGTTGAGGTCGATCTCGTACGACTTACCGTCGAGGCCGAAGGTGACCGTCTCCGAGGCGTCTCCGCCATCGAGATCGTCAGAGACTGTGACCACTACGCGTTGTGCCACGGATATCGGTCCTTTCAGGCTGCACCGCGAGGCTGACGTGCCGCGACGCATGGGTACCGGATGCTTGGGGTCAATGCTTTTTCATTTGTACAGCGGTAGGCATTGCATTGTGAAGCCCTGGTAATTATCTCCGCGTGTCTTGACGCAATCGGGACCATACGTTTTCTGCCCGGTTTTCCCCAGGCCCGGCTGCGGCCCGATGCTTAAACGTGACCGGGCCTCTAGCATATCTACTCGCGTAGATTTTGCGGCGGGGTAGGGTTATGGCATCGCCTTCGGGGCCCTGGGGGTCGCTCCCCAGAAGACACAGCCGCACCACACCACCGGGAGTGCCAGTGGCACGCGTCGTAGTCGACGTCATGCTCAAGCCCGAGATCCTTGACCCGCAGGGCCAGGCCGTGCAGCGCGCACTGCCCCGCCTGGGCTTCGAGGGGATCTCCGATGTACGGCAGGGCAAGCGCTTTGAACTTGAGGTGGAGGGCCCCGTCGATGACGCGGCCCTCGCCCGTATCCGTGAGATGGCGGAAACGTTCCTCGCGAACACCGTCATTGAGGACTTCGTCGTAAAGGTCGAGTCGTGACCGCACGCGTGGGAGTTGTCACCTTCCCCGGCACCCTTGATGATCGCGACAGTCAGCGCGCGGTCCGTATCGCGGGACTTGAAGCGGTGCCCCTGTGGCACCGGGACAAGGATCTTCACCAAGTCGACGCCGTGGTGTTGCCCGGTGGCTTCTCCTATGGCGACTATCTGCGCGCCGGAGCGATCTCCCGCTTCTCCCCGGTGATGGAATCGATCATCGAACAGGCCAAGGCGGGCATGCCCGTCCTCGGTATCTGCAACGGATTCCAGGTTCTTACCGAGACACATCTGCTGCCCGGCGCGATGCTGCGGAACAACCATCTGCACTTCATCTGCCGCGATCAGAAGCTGCGCGTGGAGAACGCCGGTACCGCCTGGACCACCGACTTCGAGCAGGGTCAGACGATCAGTGTTCCGCTGAAGAACATCGATGGTCAGTACGTGGCCGCTGAGCGCGTCCTCGACGAGCTCGAAGCGGAGGGCCGGGTCGCCTTCCGGTACGTGGACGGCAACCCGAACGGCTCGCTGCGCGACATCGCGGGCATCACCAACGCGGCGGGCAACGTCGTCGGCCTGATGCCGCACCCGGAACACGCCGTCGACCCGCTGGTCGGCACCGGTGGCACCGACGGGCTGGGATTCTTCACCTCGATCCTGAGGAAGCTGGTCAACGCATGACGCTGGACACCGTTAAGCACGCCGCTGAGACTCCGGACGCCGAGCAGCCGTGGGCCGAGCTCGGCCTGAAGGAAGACGAGTACGCGCGGATCAAGGACATCCTCGGCCGCCGTCCCACCGGCGCCGAGCTGGCCATGTACTCCGTGATGTGGTCCGAGCACTGCTCGTACAAGTCGAGCAAGGTGCACCTGAAGCAGTTCGGCGAGAAGGCCCCGGCCAGCGACGCCCTTCTCGTCGGCATCGGCGAGAACGCCGGTGTCGTCGACATCGGCCAGGGCTACGCGGTCACCTTCAAGATCGAGTCGCACAACCACCCGTCGTACGTCGAGCCCTACCAGGGCGCGGCCACCGGCGTGGGCGGCATCGTCCGCGACATCCTCGCGATGGGCGCCCGCCCGGTCGCCGTCATGGACCCGCTGCGCTTCGGTGCCGCCGACCACCCCGACACCAAGCGCGTGCTGCCCGGTGTCGTCGCGGGCATCGGCGGCTACGGCAACTGCCTCGGCCTGCCCAACATCGGCGGCGAGGTCGTCTTCGACGCCTGCTACCAGGGAAACCCGCTGGTCAACGCGCTGTGCGTGGGCGTCATGCGGCACGAGGACATTCACCTCGCGAAGGCGAGCGGCACCGGCAACAAGGTCATCCTGTACGGCGCCCGCACGGGCGGCGACGGCATCGGCGGCGCGTCCATTCTCGCCTCGGAGACCTTCGACGACGCCAAGCCCGCCAAGCGCCCCGCGGTCCAGGTCGGCGACCCCTTCCAGGAGAAGCTGCTCATCGAGTGCACGCTGGAGGTCTTCCGCGAGGGCCTGGTCTCCGGCATCCAGGACTTCGGCGCCGCCGGGCTCTCCTGCGCCACCAGCGAGCTGGCCTCGGCCGGTTCCGGCGGCATGCGGGTCGAGCTGGACGATGTGCCGCTGCGCGACTCCACGCTCTCGCCGGAGGAAATCCTCATGAGCGAGTCGCAGGAACGGATGTGCGCGGTCGTCGAGCCGGGCAAGGTCGAGCGCTTCCTGGAGATCTGCGAGAAGTGGGATGTCATCGCCACCGTCATCGGTGAGGTGACCGACGGCGACCGGCTGGAGATCTTCTGGCACGGCCAGCAGATCGTCGACGTACCGCCGCGCACCGTCGCGCACGAGGGCCCGGTGCTCAACCGGCCGTTCGCGCGTCCCGACTGGCAGGACGCCCTCCAGGCGGACGACGCGGCGAAGCTGCCGCGCCCGGTCGGCGCGGAGGAGCTGCGCGCGCAGGTGCTGAAGCTCATCGCCTCGCCGAACCAGGCGTCGAAGGCGTGGGTCACCGACCAGTACGACCGCTTCGTGCAGGGCAACACCGTGCTCTCGCAGCCGGAGGACTCGGGCATGATCCGGGTCGATGAGGACACCAACCTCGGGGTCGCCGTCGCCACCGACGGCAACGGCCGGTTCACCAAGCTCGACCCGTACGCGGGCGCGCAGCTCGCGCTGGCCGAGTCGTACCGCAACGTCGCCGCCTCCGGCGCCAAGCCGCTCGCCATCTCCAACTGCCTGAACTTCGGCTCGCCCGAGGACCCGGCGGTGATGTGGCAGTTCACCGAGGCCACGCGGGGGCTCGCCGACGGCTGCCTGACCCTGGGCACCCCGGTGACCGGCGGCAACGTCTCGCTGTACAACCAGACCGGCGAGGCCGCCATCCACCCGACGCCGGTGGTCGCCGTGCTCGGTGTCATCGACGACGTCACCCGCCGCACCCCGATCAGCTTCGCCGAGGAGGGGCAGCTGCTCTACCTCCTCGGGGACACCCATGAGGAGCTGGGCGGTTCGGCCTGGTCCCAGGTCATCCACGACCACCTGGGCGGCCTGCCGCCGAAGGTGGACCTGGAGCGGGAGCGACTGCTCGCCGAGATCCTGATCTCGGCGTCCCGCGACGGCATGGTGGACGCCGCGCACGACCTGTCGGACGGCGGTCTGATCCAGGCGCTGACCGAGTCGTGCCTGAAGGGCGGCAAGGGCGCCCGCGTCATCGTGCCGGAGGACATGGACCCGTTCGTCTTCCTCTTCTCCGAGTCGGCCGGCCGCGCGATCGTCGCCGTGCCGCGCAGCGAGGAGCTCCGCTTCAACGACATGTGCGGTGCGCGCGGCCTTCCGGCCACCCGTATCGGTGTCGTCGACGGCGAGGCGATCGACGTCCAGGGCCAGTTCAGCATCGCGCTGAGTGAGCTCAAGCAGGCGCACGAGGCCACGATCCCCGGCCTCCTCGCCTGATCCGTACGCGCTGTAACGGCGGCGGCCCGTCCCTCAGGGGCGGGCCGCCGCCGTTTTCGTCCGCCGTCACCTCCTGTACGCCCGCCACCTCCTCGCCTTGTCAAGTCTTACGTAATTACGTATGTTCTTCTCATGGGTCTTGAGGAACGCGTAGCGGAGCTTGAGCGGCGGATCGCGGCGCTGGAGCGGGCGGCGCCGCCCTCCGGCTCCGGTGACCGCCCGGCGGCCTCGTCGCGAAGCGGTGACTTCTGGGCCCTGGAGAGCCTGAAGTCGCAGCTCTCCGAGGCCGGGGTGGACGGCGGCGGCGTGCTGTTCACCGGCGCCGTGCGCCTGCCCACGGGACAGCACTACGAGTGGCAGTACGCGCTGACCACCGAGGCCGTCCTCGAAGACGACTGGCCGGAGGCGGCCGAGGCGTTCGCCGCGCTCGGTCATCCCGTCCGGCTGCGACTGCTGCGCGAGATTGTCGGCGGCCGCTGCACGGCCGCCGAGCTGGCCGGGCTTGAGGGCCTGGGGACGACCGGCCAGATCTACCACCACCTGCGGCAGCTGACCGCTGCCGGCTGGCTGCACACGGCGGCCCGGGGGCGCTATGAGATCCCGGCGGGCCGGGTGGTGCCGCTGCTCGTGGCACTGACCGCGGCCCGCAACTGACAGACCGTTTCAGGAACTTGGGGGAGTCATGTCATTCATCAAGCTGCTGGTGATCGCCAGCCGGGTCTTCCTGCTCGCGTTTCTCGTCCTGGTCACCGGCCGGTCCTTCGCCGACTACCCGAAGTGGTGGGCGTGGGCGGCCTTCGCGGCCTGGGGGGTCCTGGCGCTCGGCCTGAACCGGCGGGCCGCCCGGGCGGCCGCCCGGAACAAGCCGAAGCAGGGTCCGCCCGATTTCTCGCTCGCCGTCGAGGTCGGCCCGCCGGTCACCGGTCGCTGGAGGGCCCTCAACAGCCCGGCCACGAAGGTGCCCAGCCACGGTGTGCACGCCTACGGCCAGACGTACGCCATCGACATCGTCGCCGAGCCCGACGAGGGCTCCCGCCCGCGGTTCGGCTGGTCGCCGGTGGTCCGCCGCAACCAGGACTTCCCCGCGTTCGGCGAGCCCCTGCTGGCCGTCGGCGACGCGACGGTCGTACGGGCCGCCGACACCCAGCGCGACCACCTCAGCCGCAATTCCTACCCCGCCCTGGTCTACCTGATGTTCGAGGGCCTGTGCCGCGACCTCGCCAGCCCCAGCCGCATCACCGGCAACCAGATCGTCCTCGACCTCGGCGACGGTACGTACGCGATGTACGCCCACGTCCAGCGCGGCTCACTGACCGTCAGCGAAGGCGACCGGGTCAGCGCCGGGCAACTGCTCGGGCGCTGCGGGAACTCCGGCAACAGCACAGAACCGCATGTCCACTTCCAGCTCATGGACAGCCCCGACCTGCATACGGCGCGGGGCGTTCCGTTCCGTTGGCGCGGGGTGGGCGTGCCGGCCAACGACGAGGTCTTCACCGTCGGCGAGCAGGACCGCGCCACTGTCTGAGCGCGGGGACGCCGCGACCGGGGCGCCAAGCCGTAGGCTTTGGATCATGGCTTCCGCTTCTCGTAAACCCCGTGTCCGTAGCTACGATCCCGGCAAGGTACGAGCCGCGCTTGAGGCCCAGATCCGGGCCGTGCGCGACGCGGTGGCGGTGCTGTGCTCCGCGTCCGACGCGACACCGCTGCTCGCCGCGCCGACCCGGCTGGAAGCGTGGACGGTACGTCAACTCATCGTGCACATGGCCGTGACCATGGAAACGCTGCCGCGCCGGCTCGCCGCGAAGCCGGGGCCGTCCGGGAGTCCCCGGTCGGCGGATGCCCAGGACCCTCTCGACCTGGGCGGTTACCTCAAGGTGCTGAGCTCTCAGGCGGACGCGATCGCCCAGGCCACCGTCGCCGAGGCGGACGACCTGTCCGGGGCGGGCGAGCCCGCCGAACTCGTGGCCCGCTTCGACTCCGCCGCCGCCCAGCTGTCCGCGGCGATGGAGTCGGCCGACGGCGGCACCCGGATCGCGTCCCGGTTCGGCGCGATGACCGTGGACGACTTCCTGGTCACCCGGCTGCTGGAGATGGTGGTGCACGGCGACGACCTGACGGCCGCCACCGGCACCGCCATCGCCCACGACCGGCGGGCACTCGCCGCGGTGGCGCGGCTGACGGCCGACGGGCTCGCGGCGAAGGCGCCCGGCGGCTCGGTCGAGCTGCGGGTGCCGCCCTTCGCGGTCGTCCAGTGCGTGGAAGGGCCCAGGCACACCAGGGGCACCCCGCCCAACGTCGTGGAGACCGACCCGATGACCTGGATCAGGCTCGCCACCGGCCGTGCCGCGTGGGAGCGGGAGCTCGACGCGGGCACGGTCAGCGCGAGCGGCGAGCGCGCGGACCTCTCGGGCTACCTGCCGGTGCTCAGCTGATCCCGCAACGGCCGGTCCCCGCGCGTGCCGTGTGACATCTCCGCCCCCTGGCCCGTGCGAATCCGCCAGGAGGGTGACCGGCACGCCCGATATCACCCTCTGGAGTCGCGCGAACACAGATAGTCGTTTTATGTGGGGATTGCGAATCGACCGTTCAGAAAGGAACGTCACGCGATGTCCTCACTCACCTCCACCCCCGTTCGCCGCGGCACGCGCCGCACCACCGCTGTCCTCGCCACCACCGCCGTAGCGATGGGGCTCGCGGTCGTACCAGGGGTGGCTGTCGCCGCCGTCTCGGACGAGGCCGACACCGCCGCCGTGGCCCCGAGCGCCGCCCCCCGCGGCGCCATCGCGGTCACCGGCGGCAAGACACGGCTCACCGCCACCCCGCGGGCGCTGTCCCAGTTCCGCGAACACAACCTGCGGCTCATCCGGATCAACCCCCAGCGACAGACACGGGAAGCCGCCCCCACCGGCGCCCCGCTCGACCTCCCCGTCAAGGCCGGTGAGATCAGGAACGTCGACGGCCGTGTCGGCGGCCGGGTGCTGTACCGGGACCGCGGCATCGCGGTGATCAACATCAGGACCCACAAGGTCGTCCGGATCGGCGAGTTCGAGAACGACCTGACCCGTGGCATCATCCGGGCCGCGGTCAACCGCGGCGGGCCGCTGGCGATCGGTGTCGCCCCGCGGCAGCGCATCTCACGCCAGACCGTGGACGTCGCCGCGCGCCAGATCCACCTCGACTCCAAGGTCCGTATGACCGCCCGCGCCGCCGACCACCTCAACCGGGCGACCGGCACCAAGGCGTTCGCACGCGGCATGGTCGTCATGAAGGCCCGCAGCCAGTTCACGCTGGACAAGAGGCGGGACATGCGGTCCACGCTCGACCTCGACCGGTACCTGACGCCCAAGGACAGCCGCACCCCCGGGCGGCAGACCCCGGCGCGCGAGTACCGCGACCGGGTGGAGCGCCTCGCCCGAGAACTCGCCCAGGCCAGGCTCCAGCTGGCCGAGCAGCTCTTGCAGGGCAGGCGCTGACCGAGGAGCGTCATCGGTCCGTAGAGCCGTAGAGCCGTAGATCCGTAGATCCGTACGGCGGCAATGTCGTGGACCGCCTCGCGCCGCAGTCGCGCGCCGGCGGGCCTCCGGGTAGTCCACCCGGGGCCCGCCGGTGCGGTGCGCAGCGCACCGGCGGGCTGTGTGCCGCGCGCTGACGGCTGATGAAGGCAGAGGCGAGCAGGGCTGCGCCCATGGCGGCGATCGGCGCCAAGCCCTCCGTCGCGTCTTCCCCGCCCCCGCGAACCAGGGGAGCCCGCCCCGCCGGACAGGGAGCAGGAGGGGGCGTGAGTGAGGCCCGTCACTATCGGGGCGGTGTGTGGCCGGTGGGGGAGCCCGCTCCCTGGGCGAAGGACCAGGGAGCGGTCACGGAGGGTCATGAGCCCGTGGCGGCGGTGGCGGGGTAGCCCGAAAGCGTGACGGTGTTCCCCCAGGTACAGTGTCTTTTGTGCGCGGTGATGGACGACTCAGCCACGATCTCCTTCCCGGCGAGAAGGGCCCCCAGGACGCTTGCGGCGTCTTCGGTGTCTGGGCTCCGGGCGAAGAGGTCTCCAAGCTCACCTATTTCGGGCTGTACGCCCTGCAGCACCGTGGACAGGAGTCCGCGGGCATCGCAGTGAGCAACGGCTCCCAAATCCTCGTCTTCAAGGACATGGGCCTGGTTTCCCAGGTCTTCGATGAAACCTCCCTCGGCTCCCTTCGGGGCCATATCGCGGTGGGCCATGCCCGCTACTCCACCACCGGTGCCTCGGTGTGGGAGAACGCGCAGCCGACGTTCCGGGCGACCGCCCACGGGTCGATCGCTCTCGGTCACAACGGGAACCTTGTCAACACCGTCGAGCTCGCCAAGCTGGTCGCTGAGCTGCCCCGTGAGGGCGGCCGGGCCACGCAGGTCGCCGCGACCAACGACACCGATCTGGTGACCGCGCTGCTCGCTGGCCAGGTCGACGACGACGGCAAGCCGGTGACCGTCGAGGACGCCGCCAAGCGGGTGCTGCCGCAGGTGAAGGGCGCCTTCAGCCTGGTCTTCATGGATGAGCACACGCTCTACGCGGCGCGTGACCCGCAGGGCGTCCGGCCGCTGGTCCTCGGCCGCCTTGAGCGCGGCTGGGTGGTGGCGTCCGAGACCGCCGCCCTCGACATCTGCGGCGCGAGCTTCATCCGGGAGATCGAGCCCGGTGAGATGGTCGCCATCGACGAGGACGGGCTGCGTACGACCCGGTTCGCCGAGGCCAGGCCCAAGGGCTGCGTCTTCGAGTACGTCTACCTGGCCCGCCCCGACACCGACATCGCCGGGCGCAACGTCTATCTCTCCCGCGTCGAGATGGGCCGCAAGCTGGCCGTCGAGGCACCGGCCGAGGCCGACCTCGTCATAGCCACGCCGGAGTCGGGCACCCCGGCCGCCGTCGGTTACGCCGAGGCCAGTGGCATCCCGTACGGCTCGGGGCTGGTCAAGAACAGCTACGTCGGCCGTACGTTCATCCAGCCGAGCCAGACCATCAGGCAGCTCGGCATCCGGCTGAAGCTGAACCCGCTCAAGGAGGTCATCCGGGGCAAGCGCCTGGTGGTCGTCGACGACTCGATCGTCCGCGGCAACACCCAGCGCGCCCTGGTCCGGATGCTCCGCGAGGCCGGTGCCGCCGAGATCCACATCCGGATCTCCTCGCCGCCCATCAAGTGGCCGTGCTTCTTCGGTATCGACTTCGCCACCCGCGCCGAGCTGATCGCCAACGGCCTGACGGTCGACGAGATCGGCAAGTCGCTGGGCGCCGACTCGCTCGCGTACATCTCCATCGACGGCATGATCGAGGCGACCACGATCGCCAAGCCGAACCTGTGCCGCGCCTGCTTCGACGGCGAGTACCCGATGGACCTGCCCGACCCCGAGCTGCTGGGCAAGCACCTCCTGGAGTCGGAGAACGCCGGAGCGGTGCAGCCCGACCTGGACGGCGTCGGCACGCTGACCGCGGGTGTCGGCGGGGCCGACGCGCTCCGCCGCCCGTAGTCCGGACCCCCTCATCACGACCTGAAGGTTCCCAGCAATGCCTGAGACTGTTCCTGCTGGCGGCGGCGCCGACGCGTCCGCTTCGTACAAGACAGCGGGTGTCGATATCGAAGCGGGCGACCGCGCCGTCGAGCTGATGAAGGAGTGGGTGAAGAAGGCCACCCGCCCCGAGGTCGTCGGCGGCCTCGGCGGCTTCGCCGGGCTCTTCGACGCCTCCGTCCTCAAGCGGTACGAGCGGCCGCTGCTCGCCTCGGCCACGGACGGCGTCGGCACCAAGGTGGACATCGCCCGCCGCATGGGCGTCTACGACACCATCGGCCACGACCTGGTCGGCATGGTCGTGGACGACCTGGTGGTGTGCGGCGCCGAGCCGCTGTTCATGACCGACTACATCTGCGTCGGCAAGGTCTACCCGGAGCGGGTCGCCGCGATCGTCAAGGGCATCGCCGAGGGCTGTGTCCTCGCCGGATGCGCCCTGGTCGGCGGGGAGACCGCCGAGCACCCGGGTCTGCTGGGCGCCGATGACTTCGATGTGGCCGGTGCGGGCACCGGGGTGGTCGAGGCCGACCGGCTGCTGGGCGCCGAGCGCATCCGCAGCGGCGACGTGGTGATCGCCATGGCGTCCTCAGGACTTCACTCGAACGGGTACTCGCTCGTACGGCATGTGCTCTTCGACCGGGCCGGCTGGGCGCTGGACCGCGAGGTCGCCGAGTTCGGGCGGACCCTCGGTGAGGAACTGCTGGAGCCCACCAAGATCTATTCGCTGGACTGCCTGGCGCTGACCCGCACCACCGAGGTCCACGCGTTCTCGCACATCACCGGCGGCGGCTTCGCCAGCAATCTCGCCCGGGTCGTCCCGGACGGGCTGCACGCCACCATCGACCGGTCGGCCTGGACGCCCGGTCCGGTGTTCGACCTGGTCGGCCGGGCCGGTGCGGTGGAGCTTCTCGAACTGGAGAAGACCCTCAACATGGGCGTCGGCATGGTCGCCGTCGTCCCGCGGGAATCGGTGGACGTGGCGCTGGACACGCTGGCCGACCGGGGCGTGGACGCCTGGGTCACCGGCGAGATCACCGAGCGCGGTGACCACCGTGAGGCTGTGGCCCTGACCGGTGACTACGCGAGCTGAGGACAGCACAGAACCCGGTCCGGGGCAAGCCCTGGACCGGGTCAGTGATGCTGCTGTGAACGTCGCAGACGTGCCATGGACGCTGGGCGTCAAGCGCGACGACGTTGCGCGGACGGATCAGACGACTCCTCGTCGTCATCGTCCTCGTCGTTGTAACGATCCGCGTACTGCGCGTACGGATCGTCGTCCAGCTCAGCATCGTCGATCGGCGGCTCGCTCGGTGGCGGCTGCTTCGTCGGCGATGCGCCCAGCTCGTTGGCCAGACGTGAGAGGTCTGTCCCACCGCTGTTGTACTTCAGCTGGCGGGCGACCTTCGTCTGCTTGGCCTTGGCCCGGCCGCGCCCCATGGCTCGACCCCCTCGGTGACGGGGCTCGACGGCCCCAGAGTCTTGACACGCGTTCATGAGTCGGAGCGGACTCTCGAAGGAGAGACCGGTCCGCAGGGCTTCAACGGTACCTGCTTCTCTGGCCATACGGTACGTCGCCCACGGCACGTGCCACCCGGCAGAACCGGCGAGGCGCCCCGTCCTCGCTGGTCAGCTGCGATTTTAACGCTTCTTGAGCGCCGACCCGCCGACAGGCCGTGAGGGATCTCTCCCCCTCGGCCCGCCGACGGCCCAAAACCTCACGGAAACGGCCCGAACGCTGCCCGCCCGTCACCATCGGCCATCCGGACCCCGGCGGTACGGTGACGCGCGCGCGGCGATCAGGTGAAGGACCGGCGAAGCTAGCGGCGTCGCGCTTCGGCCATGCGCTGCTCCGCGAGCCGGTCCGCGGCCTCGGCCGGGGGGATGCCCTCGGACTTCGCCCGGTCGAATATGGCCAAAGTCGTATCGAAGATCTTGGTCGCCTTCGCCTTGGCCCGGTCGAAGTCGAAACCGTGCAGCTCGTCCGCGACCTGGATCACGCCACCGGCGTTCACGACGTAGTCCGGCGCGTACAGCACGCCGCGGTCGGCCAGGTCCTTCTCGACACCGGGGTGGGCGAGCTGGTTGTTGGCCGCGCCGCACACCACCCGCGCGGTGAGCGCCGCGACGGTCGTGTCGTCCAGGGCGCCGCCGAGCGCGCAGGGAGCGTAGACGTCGAGGCTGGCCGCGATCAGGGCGGAGGTGTCTTCGGCGACCTTGACCCGCGGATACTTGGCCCGCACCCGGTCGATGGACGCACTGCTCACATCGGTGATGACCACCTCGGCGTCCTCGGCGAGCAGGTGCCCCACGAGGTGGTGGCCGACCTTGCCGACGCCCGCGACGCCGACGCGGCGGCCCTTGAGCGTGGGAGCGCCCCACAGGTGCTGGGCGGAGGCCCGCATGCCCTGGTAGACGCCGAAGGCGGTGAGCACGGAGGAGTCGCCGGCGCCGCCGTTCTCGGGGGACCGCCCGGTCGTCCAGCGGTTCTCGCGGGCGACCACGTCCATATCGGACACGTACGTGCCGACGTCGCAGGCGGTGACGTAGCGGCCGCCGAGGGACGCCACGAAGCGCCCGTACGCCAGCAGCAGCGCCTCACTCTTGATCCCGCCGTTCTCGACGGTGGCCGGATCGCCGATGATCACGGCCTTGCCGCCGCCGTGGTCGAGCCCGGCGAGGGCGTTCTTGTACGACATGCCACGGGCGAGGTTCAGCGCGTCGAGGACGGCCTCCTCGTCGGACGCGTAGGCGTGGAAACGCGTACCGCCCAGGGCGGGGCCCAGGGCGGTGGAGTGGAGGGCGATGACGGCTCTGAGGCCGCTTTCGCGGTCCTGGCAGAGCACGACTTGCTCGTGGCCGCCCCGATCCGACCGGAAGAGGACGGAGAGGGGGCTGAGGGGCTGGCTCGTAGCCGGACCGTCGACGCTGACGGTGGGACGTACGTCAGTCACGGTGGTGACTCCCATATGTCGCGGTGGGTGCCCTCCTGGGGGTGGTGGAGGGCCGGTTGGCAAGAGACTAAGACCTGCCGCCCGAACGGATCGGCAAGGTGCGGAGGATCACCCTCCCGCGCCGCGGAGGCGTGGGACGATGCGAGCGGCCGAGGAGGCTCGGCTCGGCAATTCCTGGCGACAGATTCTGGCTTGAGGGAGCGGGTGTGACCTTGGCGTCTTCGGTGATTGTCCCGTATGCGTCTTATCTGCGGGTCTATGAGCCGCTGGCCGCTTTTCCCGAGCCGGAGCGCGCCCATTGGGCCGAATACGCCCAGCGCGAGCACACGCCAGGGGCCCAGGACGAACTTCGCCGGTCGCTGGCGGACTTGCTGCCCGTGCCGCCGGTGCCCGTCCCCGTGCACGAGAGCAGCGACGCCTTCGTCACCGTGGTGGACGGCGTCACCTGCGTGTGTCCCTGGCGCACCCGGCTGCGCGGCTGGCTGGCCCTTGAGGAGGTCTCCCAGCGGCTTCCGGCGCCGCTGCTGGACGCGGCGCTGCCGCCCGTGGTGCGCCGCCAGGCGGCGGCGGACTTCGAGCGCTGGCTTGAGCGCAATCCTGACGCCCGGCCGTGGATTCGCTCGGCGACCTGGCATGTGCCGGTCCGCTGGTTCGTCCTGTTCGCCGACGCGGAGCGGGAGTACACCAAGGGCGAGGACGGCCTGGTGCTGCGCTACCGGACGCCGATGGTGGAGGCCAGGCGGCGGGTGGCACGCGGGCTGAAGGCGCTCAAGGACGCGCTCGACGAGGGGCCTTTGATCGACGGCCTGGTAGATGTGGGGCGGTGGCTTGAGGAGTTCCACCCGCGTTCGCTGGTCGAACTGGACTACGGCGGTCTGGTGCACGCGGTGCCGGAAGGGCAGTTGGAGGAGGACCATTCGGCGGCGGATGTCGCGGAGGGGCTCGCCGCGCTGCGCGACGGGGACGGTGAGCGGGCCGGCGTGGCGTACGAGCGTCTGACGGACCGCTGGAGCGCGGTGCGCGACCGGCAGCGGTCGAGCTGAAGTCACGGCGCTCCGCGCGTATCTGAAGCCCTGTAGGGCGACGACCCCGGAACCGCTGGCGCGGGCCTCGGGACGTTGGGTCCTGCGCATCGGGACGTAGGTCCCGATCCGGGCTATTACCTCAAGGGTGATGTAAAGCACTGACTTCGGGCCTTGCGGTCATGCCCCACCCTCGTGCCAAAATAGGACAAGGAGTCCAGGAAGGGCTCCTTCCGCCCAACTAAGGGCGGATAGATCGGTATTGCCCTCCTTGGTGGGTCTGGTGGCGTGTGATCCCGTTGTGACTGATCGTTACGGTGGTGTGACTGTCCGCTATGGCATGGTCCATCGGCTTCCGCCGAGGTTGAACACCTGAGAGGGCAATTCCATCGGTTTGGCCGACGCGGCTGGACGGATGGTGTAGTTGTAGTGCCGAGGACAAGCCGTTCGTCCTATAACCGACTCGGCCCGCGTCCGCCATTTCGGGCAACGCGGGTCAAGGTGCAGAATTTAGAGGAAAGAACCGTGATGGTTCGGTTCTCCCGAGGAGGCCGCTCATGACCGCTCGCACCCCTGATGCCGAGCCGCTGCTGACCCCGGCTGAGGTTGCCACGATGTTTCGCGTGGACCCGAAGACGGTCACACGCTGGGCTAAGGCAGGCAAGCTCACGTCCATCCGCACGCTCGGAGGGCACCGGCGCTACCGCGAAGCGGAAGTCCGTGCACTTCTTGCGGGCATCCCGCAGCAGCGCAGCGAAGCCTGAATAACCGCATAACCGGGCATTTCCAGGTCCCCCAACCTGGTTGCCGCCCGTTCCGTTCCACACGACTGGTGCCTGCCCCAACAGGTGCCACGCCCGCTCGACATTGGGTGCGTCGTTGATCGCGCTGGACTCCGCCGGGTCCAGCGCGATCTTTTTATGCCCCGGCGCGCTGGCTGACGAGGTGCTCTTGACCGCACCGGCAGGGTGGCATAACGGCCGAACCGGCCCGACATGGCCGTCCTTCGCGGGCCTCTCCAAGGTGCGGTGCAATTGCACATATTAAATTGAGAGCGTGTAGGAGGGCTGTAAGTTCCCCCTACATGGAAAGCAGTTCGGTGACTCCCGTCACAGCGCGCCGCACTTGTCGCCTATGCCTCAACTGCGATATACGGTCCCCGTGTCCGGGTGCCTCCACACTGTCACCGCATAACCGCGCCCCGCGGCGCATGGATCACCGGTCGGCGGCTCAGTCGTCTCCGGCCGCCCGCGTGAGCCCCGCCGACCCCTCAGCGCCTCTGGCGGACTCCTGCGCGCCGCTCGCCGACGCGCGCTGCTGCTCCTGCGCGAGTCTCAGCAGCCGGTGGCACACCGCGCAGTGCCGGGTCAGATGGCGGTAGCTCGTAGCGGCGGACAGATGGGCGCGCAGCAGCGCCCTCGTCTCATGCCTCGCGGACATCGTCATACGCGTACCTCCCGGCCCCCACGCCTTCCTGAGTAGGTACCGCTGGTGCGTGCCCCAGTCAAGGTGCGACGAGGGGCGAGGGCTATGTGGGTCCAGGCCTTCCGCTACGTCGTCGCCACGGAGGAACGGCCTCCGGGTGCCCTGCGGGGCGGCTGGGGCGGCCCGGACGCTCCTCTGTGGGGCTGTGGGGCTGTGGGGCTGTGGGCGCTCGCAGGTGGGTGCTGGCCTCTCCGGTGCGGATGGGGTGCGGGTGGCGGCTGTGTGTGGCTGTGTGTGCTGCGCGTGGCTGTGTGCGTGGCTCGTGGGCCAGAGCGGGCGAGCCGAGCCGAGCGGGCGAGCCGAGCCGCCTGGCGGCGCCAGGCGGCCTCGTGGCGCCGGGGAGGCGGGATGACGGGCCGGCCGGGCGCCGGGGCCTCTGACGCCGCTTCAGCGCCGTCAGCCCCACCGGCCCCCACCGGCGCAGCGCTGACGCGGTCACCGGCCCTCACCGCTACATCGCTGACGCGGTCACCGACTCGGCACCGAAAGCGAAAGAGCCCGCATCCTCTGGGGATACGGGCTCAGTCCGTTACTGCGATGTCAACTACTGCGGTCCTGACGGGATTTGAACCCGCGGCCTCCACCTTGACAGGGTGGCGAGCACTCCAAGCTGCTCCACAGGACCATATGTTCGCGCCGCGCTGTCTGGCGTGCCCGGCTGCGAGACGAGACTCTACAGCAGGTCAGGGGGTGGGGTCGAACCGTCCTCCGGACCCCGTCCCCCACGCGCCCCGGACTCACCCCAGAGTCGGGCAAAAGACCCACCTTGCCCCATTGTCGCGCCCGGCCATCGCGCCCGGACACGGCGCCCGGACACGGCGCGCTCCTGCCGGACTCAGGGCGCAGCGGCGTCGACGGCCTTGACGATGCGCTTGTCGGAGACCGGGTAGGCCGTCCCCAGCGCGTGTGCGAAGTAGCTGACCCGCAGCTCCTCGATCATCCAGCGGATCTCCAGCACCTCACTGGGTACCGGCCTGCCCGGATGCGCCCGCTCCAGCTGCTCCAGCAGCCACGCGTACTCGTCGCGCATCTCGTGGACCTTCGCCATCCGGGCGCGGTCCCGCTCGGCGTTGTGCGGCAGCTGCTGCAGGCGCCGGTCGATGGCCACCAGGTACCGCATGAGGTCCGGCAGTCGCCGCACGCCGTGCTCGGTCACGAAGCCCGGCTTGACCAGCTCGGCCAGCTGCTCCTTGATGTCCGTCAAGGACGGCACGAGCACCAGGCTCGTGGTGGCCTTCAGCCGCCGCTCGCACGCCTGCCAGGCGGCCAGCAGTTCCCGCACCTTGCGGACCGTGTCCAGCGTCGCGTCGGTCAGGTCGGCCCGTACGGCGTCGAAGAGCTTGCCGAACGACTCCTCGTCCCAGGCCGGGCCGCCCCGCGCCGCGATCAGCCGGTCGGCGGCGGCGGACACGCAGTCCTCGAAGAGGGCCTGCACGCTGCCGTGCGGTGAGCGGGAGAGCGCGAGCTTGGCGCTGTTGTCCAGCTTGCCCTGCGCGAACTTCGCCGGGTTCGACGGCATGTTCAGCAGGATCAGCCGCCGCGTTCCGCGCCACATGGCCCGCTGCTGCTCGGGCTCGGTGTCGAAGAGCCGTACGGCGACGGATTCGCCCTCGTCCACCAGCGCCGGGTACGCCTTGACGGGCTGGCCCGCCCGCCGCGTCTCGAAGGTGCGCGGCAGCGCGCCGATCGACCAGGAGGTCAGCCCGGTGCGCTGCTCGATGCCGACGCTGTCCTTCGACGAGGCGAACGCCTCGGAGATGGCCGCCCGCGTCTTGGGCTGGAGCCGCACCTTCAGCGTCGCGAGGTCCTTGTCCTCGGCGAGCTTGTGCCGCCGCTCGTCGACCACCCGGAAGGTGATCTTCAGGTGGTCGGGGACCTTCGACAGGTCCCAGTCCTCCGGGTCGATCCGCACGCCCACCATGCGCTGGAGCTCCCTGGTGAGCGCCGACGTCAGCGCCTCCTGGGGCCTTCCGGGCTCGTCGCGCCCCAGCCCGGCGGTCGGCGTGACGCGGGCCAGGAAGCGCCGCGCGTAGTCCGGGGCGGGGACGTAGTTGCGGCGTATGGGCTTGGGCAGCGAGCGGATCAGCTCGGTCACCAAATCCTCCCGCAGGCCCGGGATCTGCCAGTCGAAGCCGTCAGGGGTGACCTGGTTGAGCACCTGGAGCGGGATGTGGACGGTCACGCCGTCGGCGTCGGCGCCCGGCTCGAACTGGTACGTCACACGGAACTTGAGCCCGCCCTGCCGCCACGCGTCCGGGTAGTCGTCCTTGGTGACGCCCTGCGCGCGCTCGTTCATGAGCATCGACTTCTCGAAGCTCAGCAACTCCGGCTCGTCCCGGCGCTTGTGCTTCCACCAGGAGTCGAAATGCGCCCCCGACACCACATCGTCGGGCAGCCGCTGGTCGTAGAAGTCGAACAGCGTCTCGTCGTCCACGAGGATGTCGCGGCGCCTGGCCCGGTGCTCAAGCTCCTCGACCTCGCCGAGCAGCTTGCGGTTGTCGTGGAAGAACTGGTGGTGGGTGCGCCAGTCGCCCTCGACCAGGGCGTTGCGGATGAACAGGTCGCGGCTGGTCTCCGGGTCGATCCGGCCGTAGTTGACCTTCCGCTGGGCGACGATCGGCACGCCGTACAGCGTGACCCGCTCATACGCCATGACCGCGGCCTGCTTCTGCTCCCAGTGCGGCTCGCTGTACGTGCGTTTCACCAGATGCTGGGCCAGCGGCTCGACCCACTCCGGCTCGATCTTGGCGTTGACCCGCGCCCACAGCCGGGACGTCTCCACCAGCTCGGCCGACATGATCCACCGTGGTGGCTTCTTGAACAGCGCGGAACCGGGGAACACCGCGAACTTCGCGCTCCGCGCGCCCAGATACTCGTTCTTCGCGCCGCTCTTCGCCGGGGTCTTGCCGGTCGTCTTGGCCGCGCCCTTCGTGCCGTCCTCGGCGACCTCCTTGAAGCCGATGTGCGACAGCAGACCGGCCAGCAGCGAGATGTGCACCTGGTCGGGGGCGGCCTCGTCGTCCGAGGTGGCCAGCTGGATGCCCATGGTCTTCGCGACCGTGCGCAGCTGGCTGTAGATGTCCTGCCACTCACGTATCCGCAGGTAGTTCAGGAACTCCGAGCGGCACATCCGGCGGAAGGCGGAGGAGGACAGCGTCTTCTGCTGCTCCCTTACGTAGCGCCACAGGTTGAGGAAGGCGACGAAGTCGCTCGACTCCTCCCTGAACCTCGCGTGCTGCTGGTCGGCCTGCTGCTGCTTGTCCGCGGGGCGCTCGCGCGGGTCCTGGATGGACAGCGCGGCGGCGATGACCATCACCTCGCGCACACAGCCGTTGCGGTCGGCCTCCACGATCATCCGCGCCAGCCGCGGGTCCACCGGGAACTGGGACAGCTTGCGACCCATCTCGGTCAGCCGCTTCTTGGGGTCCTTCTGCTGGGCGTCGAGGGCGCCCAGCTCGTGCAGCAGATCGACGCCGTCCTTGATGTTGCGCCGGTCCGGCGGGTCGAGGAACGGGAACTTCTCGATCTCGCCGAGTCCGGCCGCCGTCATCTGGAGGATCACCGAGGCGAGGTTCGTCCGCAGGATCTCGGCATCGGTGAACTCGGGGCGGGTGAGGAAGTCGTCCTCGGAGTACAGCCGGACGCAGATGCCGTCGCTGGTACGGCCGCAGCGGCCCTTGCGCTGGTTGGCGCTGGCCTGCGAGACAGGCTCGATCGGCAGCCGCTGCACCTTCGTGCGGTGGCTGTAGCGGGAGATCCGGGCGGTGCCCGGGTCGACCACGTACCGGATGCCCGGCACGGTCAGCGACGTCTCCGCCACGTTCGTCGCGAGGACGACGCGTCTGCCTTGGTGCCGCTGGAAGACGCGGTGCTGCTCGGCGTGCGACAGACGCGCGTACAGCGGAAGGATCTCGGTGTTCCGCAGCCGTTTCTTGTCCAGCGCGTCCGCGGTGTCGCGGATCTCGCGCTCTCCGGAGAGGAACACAAGGATGTCGCCCTCACCCTCGCGCTGGAGCTCGTCCACGGCGTCGCAGATGGCGGTGACCTGGTCGCGGTCGCTGTCCTGCGCGCCTTCTTCGAGCAGCGGGCGGTAGCGGACCTCGACCGGGTACGTACGGCCGCTGACCTCGACGATCGGCGCGCCGGCCGCGGGTTCGCCGTCGCTCACCGAGGCGAAGTCGGCGAAGTGCCGGGAGAATCGTTCCGGGTCGATCGTCGCCGAGGTGATGACGACCTTCAGGTCGGGGCGGCGCGGCAGCAGCTGCGCGAGATAGCCGAGGATGAAGTCGATGTTCAGGCTGCGCTCATGGGCCTCGTCGATGATGATCGTGTCGTACTGGCGCAGCTCGCGGTCCGTCTGGATCTCGGCGAGCAGGATGCCGTCCGTCATCAGCTTGACGAGGGTGTCGGGGCCGACCTGATCGGTGAACCGCACCTTCCAGCCGATCGTCCCACCCAGCTCGGTGCCCAGCTCCTCGGCGATCCGCTCGGCGACCGTACGCGCGGCGATACGGCGCGGCTGGGTGTGCCCGATCAGTCCGCGCACGCCCCGGCCGAGCTCCATGCAGATCTTGGGAATCTGCGTGGTCTTGCCGGAACCCGTCTCACCGGCCACGATCACCACCTGGTGATCACGGATGGCCGCGAGGATCTCGTCCTTCTTCTGGCTGACCGGCAGCGACTCCGGGTAGCTGATCTCGGGCATGGCCGCACGGCGGGCCGCGACACGCTGCTCGGCCTGCTCGATCTGACCGGCGATTTCGCCGAGCACGGCCGCACGGGCCTCTGGCTTACGAATCCGGCGCGCGCCGTCGAGTCGGCGCCCCAGCCGCTGCTGGTCGCGCAGCATCAGCTCGGGCAGTCGCTCCAGCAGGGCGGGCAGGGCGGGGGCAGGCTGAGTGGACATACGGCACCCAGGATCTCACCTCCCGGAAAGAGCTGGCGAACCATTTGCGCCGCCCCGCCCGGAGCGGCGCCCCCGGAGCGGTCCCGCGTGCCCTGAACAGCTGCCGCGCCCAGAGTCTGAGGCGGGGGCGCCTCGGGGAGAATGTCCGTGATGAGTGTTTTAGCGTGACCTCATGAATGACCCGCGCGAACAGGCCACGCCGGACGAGACCCCACCCGACCCGCGCTCGTCCGCACCGCGCTCGCCGGACTCGCCCGACTCCCCGAGCGAGGAACCCTCCGCTCGCGGCGCGGCTGCCGGACCGGGGGCTTCGGGGGCGGAAGCTCCCGGCCCGGCGGCGGGTCCGGCGGCCCGCCCGGGGGCGTTGGACCATGCTCCCAGCCCGTCACCGCACGGCGCGCACGCCCGGCGCATGACCGGCCGCGAACGCTGGACGCTCTTCAAGCACCCCCCGTTCTTCCCCGCCACCGTGCTGATCTTCATCCTGGCGGCCGCCGCCGGACTCTTCGCCGGTTCGTATACGTACGTCATGGCCAACCCCACCCCGCACCACGTGCCCACCGCCGTGGTCGGCGCGAGCGACGCCCCGCGCGGCCAGGCGTTCACCCGCGGCATGGAACAGGCCCTCGACGCGTCCCTTGAGCTGCGCTACTACGCGACGTACGCCGAAGCCCGGCGCGCCGTGGACGAGCAGCGGGTCTTCGCCGTCCTGAACGTGCACCACACCGGCGCCGGGCACGACCGCGTCGAACTGGACGTCTCCGGCGCTTCCGGCGCCTCGGTCGCGGAGATCTTCGCCAAGGCGGGACCGCAGGTGGGCAAGAAGCTGGGAGTGCCGGTCACCGTCAGGGACCTGAAACCGCTCCAGGAGGGCGACCCACGCGGGCTGGCGATCTTCTACATCTCACTCGCCGCCGTCATCATCGGCTTCGTCGGCGCCATCCAGCTGAGCGTCCACGCGCGCTCCCTCAACCCCGCCGAGCGCATCATCTTCACGGCGGCGTACGCGCTGCTCGGCGGCTTCGCCGTCGCGGCGGTCGTGGACTGGCTGCTGGGCGCGCTCGACCTGCCCTTTGTGGAGTCGTGGCTGATCCTCGCGCTGACGCTGTTCACGTCGGGCATGGTCTTCACGATGTTCAACACCCTCTTCGGCCGCTGGGCGATGCTGCCCACCTGGGGCCTGATGGTGCTGCTCGGCAACCCCTCCTCGGGCGGCGCCGTGTCCTGGCCCCTCCTGCCGTCCGTGCTCGGGCACATCGGCCGCTGGCTGCCGCCCGGTGCCTCGGTGAACGCCCAGCACACGGCCGTCTACTTCGGCGGCCACGAGCACCTCTTCCCGTTCCTGGTGCTCGCCGGATGGGCGATCGTGGCCTGCACCGTCTTCTGGGTCTGGCGCCACCGCCACCCGGGCGGCCGCGACAGCGCCCAGGGGGGCGAGTCGGCGGCGCCAGGAGGCTAGCGGGATGTCCAGCGGATCATGGGCGCCCGGCACCGGGCCGTACCAGGAGGTGCCCCGTCAGGGGCGCGGGGAGCCGCGCGACCAGCCACGGCGCACCCGCGGTCCGCGACGTACGGACAGGGCTCCGGACAGGGCCTCCCCCGCCGCCCTCCGCACGCGTGCCACACGTCTGCCATACGCGCACCACCCGCGCTCCGGGCTCCTTCTCCGCTTCTCCGCGCTCTCTTCGTGCACTCCCTCCGCGCGCCGGGCACGCCGGTTCGCACTAGCGTGAAAGCGGCGGCTTCGGCCGCCGTCCCACGTACCCGCTCCAAGGAGAGCACCATCGTGAAGGCTGTGAGTTACCGCGCCTACGGCGGACCCGAGGTCCTGGAGTACGGCGACCTCCCCGAACCCAAGGTCGGCCCAGACTCGCTCTTGATCAAGGTCAAGGCGGCCTCGGTCAATCCCGTGGACTGGAAGGCCCAGGGCGGCCACCTCGACTCACTGGTGGACGCCGCGTTCCCGGTCGTCCCCGGCTGGGACGTCGCCGGAGTCGTCACCCGGCTGGGGCTGGACACCCCGGAGTTCAGCGAGGGCGACGAGGTCATCGGCTACGTACGCAAGGACGTCCTGGCAGGTGGCACGTTCGCCGAGTACGTCGCCGCCCCCGTACGCACCCTGGCCCGCAAACCGGCGAACCTCACCTTCGAGCAGGCGGCGGGCCTGCCGCTGGCCGGGCTCACGGCCTACCAGGCCCTGGTCAAGATCCTGAAGGTGGGGAAGGGCGAGACAGTACTGGTCCACGCGGCATCGGGCGGCGTCGGCTCCCTGGCCGTACAGATCGGCCACCACCTGGGAGCCCGCGTCATCGGCACGGCGAGCGAACGCAACCACGACTACGTGCGCTCCCTGGGCGCAGAGCCCGTCGTCTACGGCGACGGCCTGCGGGACCGGGTCCGCGAGCTCGCCCCGAACGGCGTGGACGCGGCCTTCGACCTCGTCGGCGGGGACGCCGTGGCCGCCTCCACCGACCTGCTGAAGGACGGCAGCCGGATCGCCTCCATCGTGGACCCCGCCGTGGTCCCCCTGGGCGGCCGCTACTTCTGGGTCCGCCCGGACGCGGCAGACCTGGCAGCCCTCACCGACCTGGCCGAGTCCGGGGCGATCACGGTGGAAGTCGCCGCCACCTTCCCCCTGGAACGCGCCGCCGACGCCCAGCGCGAGAACATGGAGGGCCACACGCGCGGCAAGGTGGTCGTCACGGTGCCGTGAGCCGGTGCTGCGCTCTGGCTGGACCAGCACAGCCGGACCAGTACAGCGAACACAGCGAAGGCCCCGGCAGACAGATCTGTCGGGGCCTTCGCTGTATTGCGGCGGTGGCTGGGGCCGGGGTCGAACCGGCGACCTTCCGCTTTTCAGGCGGACGCTCGTACCAACTGAGCTACCCAGCCGCAGCGGTCCTGACGGGATTTGAACCCGCGGCCTCCACCTTGACAGGGTGGCGAGCACTCCAAACTGCTCCACAGGACCAAGCACACGTGCGAGCACTAGTCTCGCACATGGTCTTGCGTGCCCCCAACGGGATTCGAACCCGTGCTACCGCCTTGAAAGGGCGGCGTCCTGGGCCACTAGACGATGAGGGCTGATGGCCCACCTGGGCGCCTTCCGGCGCCTTCGGGGACGTGAGAAGCATATGGGATGCCGACGGGGATCGCCAAAACGGTTTCCCGCTGGTCGTCGGGCGGGGGTGATCCCGGCCCTTTCCCCGTTGGGCCGGCGGGTGGTGAGGGCCGCGGCGCGGCGGCGGGCGTGGCGGCGGCCGGGGCGTGTGGCCGCTCGCCGGGGCCGGGTCAGGGGCGCGGAACCGGTGGGTCCGTGGCCGACTGGGCGCGGAGGGGCGTCCCTGCCTGACAATGGCCGGGTGCTGGAGATGACGCGCGAGGAGTTCGAGGAACTGGTCGCTGAGGCGCTGGACCGTATCCCGCCGGAGTTGACGCGGCTTATGGACAACGTGGCGGTGTTCGTCGAGGACGAGCCGCCCGCGGAAGACCCCGAGTTGCTTGGGCTCTACGAGGGAACGCCGTTGACCGATCGGGGGGAGTGGTACGCGGGAGTGCTGCCGGACCGGATCACGATCTACCGGGGGCCGACCCTGCGGATGTGTGAGGACCGGGAAGAGGTCGTGCAGGAAACAGAGGTGACCGTGGTGCACGATACTACGAAGAACACCATTCGGGAGGTTGTGAGACACGAGGTGGCCGTGACAGTGGTCCATGAGGTGGCGCACCACTTCGGCATCGAGGACGAGCGGCTACACGAACTCGGCTGGGGCTGAAAACGACGTCAGCCCCGCCCATGCGCCACAGAAACTGGGAGCGCGCGGACGGGGCTGCGGTCGTATGACTCAAACGAGGCTTACCCCGGCTTGAGCCTTAATGGAGTCCACAGCGTCACTGGTGAGCCACCGAAGCGGCACGACGGTCCATCGGTCGCCCTTACGCATGATCACGGCATTGCCATCTTTGGTGCGCCCGATGTGTATGAACCCATGGTCGCGCCGTAGGTCTTTCGCTAGGTGCTCGCCGTGGATCATGCGCTACTTCCCTTCGCGCTCCTCGTCGTCGGCCATGCTCGTGTGGACGTTACCGTTCTGGGCGACCCCCGTATCGGGGTCGGTTACCTGGTCCCGGTTCTCGTTCGGGTCCCACTCGTCATCCTTCTTACCCATTCTCGGGTGCTCCTTCCGGACGAACCCTGTGCCGACACAAGGGCCGTCCCTGTGTCGTCGTGCGTGGTGGTGCACCCGTCCGGCCAAAACTCCCCAGGATCGACCGGACGGGCGTTGGTGCCTACCTCCCTGCCGGGAAGGGTGTGGGGAGGGTCAACCGGCAGGGAGGTAGGGGCTAGGTGTGGCCGGGCGTCCCGTGGATGGCCAGCCAGGCAGTGAAGCCGCAGAGGGCGACCAGAGCGCCGAAGATCAGCGCACCTCCAGCCACGTCTGCCCAGTCGATTAACGGGCCCCTACGGGGCGCCCCGTGCCGTCTATGGGTCATGGCTGCGCCCCCTCGGCCATAAGCACCAGCGAACGCGCCGCCCGGCAACGATCACCCGTGCTCCGCTCACACCCGCACGGCGGGAAGTGCAACGGATGGTCCTCAATGGTCTCGGCGGCCTGTACGTACCGCGTCGGCCCCCAGGTGCGCCCACCATCCCGTGACACCCGCAGCGTCATGCGCGCTTTCTGCGGCGCAGCTTCCTTCTGCCCTGTCATCTGTTCGAGCCTCCGTGTGTCCCGCTCATGGGGAGCGGGCATTAACTGTGAGGCTCAGGTTCCACCGGCCCCGCTACGCTGACCAGGGCTCTAGCCATTCCAAATGGGGTTGGAATATTGGGGAGTTGAACGCATGCGCGATGAGCCAGAGTCGCCAGCAGAGGAGTTCGGTAAGGAGATCAAGTGCGCCCGTGAAGCGCAGGGGTGGTCACAACAGCAACTTGCCGCCCAGCTGCTCTGTGGGCAGCCATACGTCAGCAAGGTTGAAACAGGGCAACAGCTTGCCAGCCCTCAGTTCGCCGAACAGTGCGACAGGGTGTTTGGTACGCCGGGCGTCTATGCCCGGATGCGCCGTCGAGCCGCCGACGCTGGCAGCCCCACATGGTTCATTCCGTACCTAAATCTTGAGCGCGACGCGCGAGCCGTCTGCGACTACTCCACCACGCGCATCATGGGCATACTGCAAACCCCGGGGTACGCAGAATCCGTCTTCCGTGCGGCGCGCCCATCTGAGACAGCAGCCGAGATCAAGGCGCGTGTTGAAGGTCGATTACAACGACGCGAACTCTTCGATAGCGCCAGTCCACCATCACTGTGGGTGATCCTTTATGAGGCGGTCCTATGGTCAGGCGTCGGCGGCGCTGACGTCATGCGGGGGCAGCTCCAGCACCTCCTAGCGGTTGCGGAGTCTCCCCACATCACCCTTCAAGTCTTCCCCTTCAGCGCGGGCACCCCATCACGAGGAGTGCCGTTCATTGTGCTGACGCGACAGGACGGCACCGACGTTCTGTACGAGGAGACATACCATCAAGGGCAAGTGCACGACTCACCGGAAGTGGTAGCCGAAGCGCGCGCGGCGTACGAGCGTCTGCGCGCTGACGCTCTGTCGCGTGACGACTCACTGTCCCTCATCCGGCACGTCACGGAGGAATACGCCAATGAGCACCACCCCCGACTTCCCCGCCGCGATATGGGTGAAGTCCACCTACAGCGAAGGGAATGGCGGCAACTGCGTCGAGTGGGCCCCCGGACTCGCAGCTACCGGCGCCGTCCCCGTCCGTGACTCGAAGAACCCCGACGGGCCCGCCCTGAGCTTCCCTGTGGCCTCCTGGCGGACGTTCGTGGACCTGGTGAAGCAAGGGGCTTACCCGACTCCGTAAGGCGGTCAGACGGCTATTCAGCGCCCCGCAAGCACCGCTACCCCCGGCTCCCTCACAGCGGAAGGAACCGGGGCTCCGATGCCCTTGAAACGCGTACAGACTCTGAGCCGCTATCACGTAGCGGTCCCGCTCTCTGCGCTAAGGGGGCACTCACCGCCCCTTAACCCCTGCCTTTCTCCTCACGCCTGACAGGATTCCCGCACGTCAGCGCGCTGTGCGGGCAGGGAAAAAGGATCACACCTAGCGTGCGCGTGCCGAGCTAGGACCGGGATCGCCAGAAGGGGCTTCACCCGAACTTTGATCACGCTCTGCCCCCTTGCGGCCGGACATGCGAAAGACCGCCTGCCAGCACGGGCAAACGGTCTCTCAGGTCCGGGCGGATCACTCCGTGTCGGCAAGCGCCCGGTACAGCGTCGCGCGGGACACGCTGAGCGCCTTGGCTATGGCCGTGACGCTCTCTCCCTTGGTACGGCGCGCCTTGGCCGCAGCGAGCTTGTCAGCGTCCATCACGGTCGGACGTCCGCCGTGATTGCCCTTGCTCGCCGCGATCTCCAGCCCCTCCATGGTCTTGTCGCGGATGTAGTCGCGCTCTACCTCCGCCCCGACCGCCAGCACGGCGAACACGATGGCGCCTGCCCCGTGGGGATCATGGACGCCCTGAAGCGGACCGGACAGGATCTCAAGCTGAATGCCGCTCGCCTGAAGCTGAGCCCCCAGCGTCATCAGCTCAGCGGCGTTGCGCGCAAGGCGCTTCATCTCGTGCACGGCCAAGATCACGGCTTGATTGGGCGCGGCGGTCTTGATCTCCTTGGCCAGCGTCAAGGCGGCTTCGAACTCGGGTCGAGTCTTGACGCGCGTGCTGATCTTCTCCGAGAACACCCGCGAGCACTGGGCACGGGCCAACGCGTCCAACTGGCTCTGAAGCTCCTGGCGGACCGTGGAGCACCGGGCGTACCCAATCCGTATGGGAGCGCCAGGGGCAGCGTCGGGGGCCACCACAGGGGCCGCTGAAGCCGTCCACGCCCTCCCCGGCTTCCGGTCGGCGGGAGTCTTGACCGTCAGCTCCGCCTTCAGCGACGGAACCAGGGCGAAGCGGCCCGTGTGGTAGCTGGCGGCAACCCTGTCCGCTCCCGTGCGGCAGGGGCTACCGGCGGGAGCGTCGCACTTGGGGCAGTCGTGACGTTCGGCGAGTTCGGCGGGGGAGGTGGCGTTCGCGGTGTTCGTCGTCATGCGCCCACCGTCTCATAAACGCGTCTCGTAATCCATTGAACCCCGAGACTTTCTGAGACGGGTTTTGAGACCGGCGAACGGAGCGAAACGGACACCCGTCCGGTGGGGTGGCAGCCGTCTCACAAACCATCGATTGTGAGACGACCGCCACCCGTCACGCTCCGCCACATCCCCAGACCCGTACGAACCGAGCGGGTCAGCACCTGAACGGTCACACGGATGACGATCACGGGACCATCCCCCTGCCCCTCATGGGCGTCCGGGTGACTGCGGCGCTCCGCACAAACCGTCTATTCCGCCATGCGGAAGTTTCTTCTCCCACACGCTCATGCCAGGAAGAAGCGGGGGGCGCCTCCCTGGGGGTCACTCCGGCAGCGTCACCCCGCGCCAGCCCTCGTACCCCGCCAGCTTCCGGCGCGCACCAAAGCGCTTGTCCATCGCAGCGAACACGGCGCGCTTACCCGTCACCGTGCCCAGCGAGCGAGCCAAGACAGGCTCCGCCGTGATGAACGCCTCCCACACCGCAGAAGTGCGCACGTGTGTGCCGTGGGGCGCAGTGCCCAGGTTCCGCACCCACGACGCCGGATCACTCAGAGCCGCGCGGAACGCATCGAACTGTGAAGCCAGTGAGAGGAGTTGCGTAGCCCGCGCGTCGGAAGCGGACTCGATCTCTGTTGCCACGGCGCGGACGGTACGGGCCATGGCGGGCGGCACGTCCGTGGGGGGAGGATCGGACTCAAGCTCTCTGTACAGCGTGCCGATGATCTGCGACTGACGTTCTTCCTCCTCTTCATTCTCCGCGTCCGCCATCGCGTCCCGCGCTTCATCCATGGCGTAGCGCAGGCGGTAGCGGCGTTCGGCGCTTGTCTCATTGGTCAGCAAGGTCTCTGCCATGTCTCGCAGCCACTCACCCATGCCCCGCCGGATCAGCGGCCAGTCCCGCCACTCTCCGGCCGGGGTTGTCCACTGTGCGCCGCTCCACAGGAACGGCACGGGAGTACTCGCCCTGTCGGCATATCGTGCTGCCACTTCCAGCGCACTGCGTGCCGACGCATCGGCTATGTACTTACTCACCCAAACCCCTTAACAAGAGACATTGAAGACAATTCATCCCCGCTGTCTTGCCGACCACTGATCACATCAGGTGACCAAAGGTGACCCGATGACCACTCAAGAGGTGAGCTCGGAGACTAACAAACAACCAGGTCACACGCTGTTTAGGTGAAGAGAGAGCAACAAACAACAATCTCTTTCGACGTAAGGCAGAAGTGGGCTCAACTTCGTCATTCGCCACCTCGTCACTCCATCACCACCCCAAGCCCCACGCGCCCCCAGGAACGCCGAACGGCCCGCCGCCGGGGAGTTACCGGCAACGGGCCGCGAGCGGCGCTCAGGCAGCGGCTACGCGCCCTCTGGCTCCTCCGAGAGCGTCAGCGACGCACCAATGTCCGTAGGCTCCTCCTCGCCGACCCACCAGAACCTGAAGCGTTTAATGGTTGGCCTGACTCCGGACGCGCGCGCCTTGAACAGCCACACTCGATTGAGAGCCAGGCTCAGAAGCTCGCGCCGCTCGGCAAGTTCGTTGCGTTCCCAAGACTCCTTGAATAGGTCGATCTCGTGGAACGGGGTCACGTCGAGCCTGATCGATGTCGGGATAGCCGAAAGCTCTGCTTCGAAGCGCTCCAAGCGCCCCTGGCTCGTCTCGTACCGCTGACGGAATCGTGCGTCACCGCGCGTGCCCCGGAAGAGACCGTCAAGCTTCTCGCCTTCCAGCCGCGTGAGGAACTGCTCCTCATCCCGAATCAGTGCGGCCAGTTCCCTCCGCCGGGCGGCACGGTCGGGGTGTCGGAGGTCCGCCCAACGCTCCGCTATGGCCAGCGCTCCGGGGTCGTCGTCGTCCATACCATGCAGATGGCGGAAGAAGGCGTCTGTCACCAGCGCTTCGGCGATAGGCCCCTTCATCAGCGTTCCCGGGCACCGCCCGCTGAAGTGGCGACGCGCACAGCGGTATCTGGGCCACGGCTTACCGTCGCGAATCATGTAGGCGTCATACGACTGGCGTGCCCCGCATTCTCCGCAGTGCAGCAAGTCGGATAGAAGCCCGGTGACTGGGCGTCCCGTGATCTTCGACTTTCCTCCGGGCATGGCCGCTCGTGTCCAGTGGATCGGGACGCGCGGTCCGAACATGGCGCGCAAGCGAGTGTGATCCGCCAGTGAAATGATCTCGCTACCCACGCGGACCGTCTCGCCCGTCAGGCTGTGACGGTAGATCTCACCCTTATGTGGGAGGTAGCCCGCCATTACTGGGGAAAGGACGAGTTGGCGGACGGCTGGCCATGACCATGAGTTAGGCGTCTTCAAGGGCTTCTCGCGCAGCTTCGCAGCCTTCAGCGGCTCGCCTTTAGCTTCCAGTTGCTCGATTCGCAGTTTCCTGCCTGCCCATCTGGGGGAGTCGAACGTCTGATCATTGAGCCACTTCGCTACCGACCGTAGCGACTGGCCATCCAGCAGCTTCGCGACGGTGGCGCGGATCACTTCAGCCTCTTCGGGGTGAGCTTCAAGCTTCCTCACCGGGGTGACGATGAAGCCGTACGGGCGAGACCCCATCCAGCGCCCCGCGTCCCGCTCGTCCGCCCGGAGGTCCGCGACACGGATGGACGTGTTCTTGGATTCCTTGTGCGCTTGATGTGCGGCCAACGTGAGCTGGATCTCCCAGCCCTCGTTGGTCGAGTCGATCCCGTCCGCGATTGAGATGAAGCGGCACTCGGTCTCGTAGACGATCCGGATGATCTCCGACGCCTGGGGGATGCCCTGACGGGTGGCCCTGTCCACCTTGAAAACGATCAGTACGTCCGCCAGTCGCTCGCGGAGCATGTTGAGGGCGGCTTCCCAGTTGGGGCGGTCCACGTAGGTGTGGAACCCGGACTTGTCCTCGTCCTTGAACACCTTGATCACGTCGGCGCCCAGGTCATCGGCGCGGCTTCGGCCCGCTTTCTCCTGGCGAGGGATGGACGTGGACGTGTCCGTGAGATCCGAGATCCGCAGGTACAGGATCGCGCGCAGGATGTCCACGGCGCGTGAGACTTCTCGTGGTGACATGCAAACCTCCCCTAACCCCGCTGACCACCTTAGTTCCGAATGGATAAGGTGTCTGGCGGGTGCTTCTGGGTCCATGAGATCGCGCACCACTTCGGCATCGACGACGAGAGGCTGCACGCGCTCGGATACGGGTGATTCCTGCCGGGCAGTGCCCGGCACTGCCCGGTCCCGGCCGGTCATGCCGGGCGCTGCCGGTGTGGCGGCGGTGGGCGAGGGCCGTCGGCGCCGGAGTGCGGCGCCGTGGTCCGCGCCCCTTGCGGGGTGATCCCGGGCCGATCCCGTGCCGATCCGCGGCTGCTCCGGCGGAAGAGTGGTGTGTCGGGCGTCACGCGGCGCGTGTCCTGGGCGGGGCGGGGCCAGTTGGGCAGGAGGCCCGCACTTCGCGCCGGAAGGTAGCACCTCATGCCCGGAATTTCCGCTCAAATCCTGCACTCGTCGGCTCGTACCCCAGTTCGGGTCGCTGCCGTCGCGCTCGCCGCCATGGCTCTCGGTGGCTGCATGAGCGTTTCCGAACCCGGGCGGCCGCACTCCGGCCGAGGCGGTGGGGAGCGGGGTGGCGCGGCGGCCGAGCAGGAGGGCGGCGCGGTGCTCCCGGACGGCGCGCGGCACGCCGACGCACAGGCGAAGCGGGGCAAGGGGAAGGGCAAGACGGAGGACGAGTCCTCCGCCGCGCCGGACGATGACAAGCGGGGCGGCAAGCGCGAGGCCGGACAGCAGGACGCCGGGAAGCGGCCGTCCGGCACGTCGCCGACGGCGGAGGCGCGGCCCTCGTCGCGCCCCGGTGTCCCGGCACCCTCACCGACCGGCCCGGCGCCACGTCCCCGGCCGGCACCACCCCGTCCGAGCAGCCCGGCTCCCGAGCCGACTCCGTCCGTGCCGTCGAGCGAGCCGACCCCCTCCGAGCCCCCGCCGAGCCCAGCCCCGACCGGCGAAGAACCGCAGGCCAGGCCCATGAAGGAGCGGTGAGACGAGGGGGGATTTGCCTTCCGGGGGCAGGGGTGCGTATGGTGGTAGATCGTTTGATCCCATTTGCCCGGCCGACTTCGGAAAAGATTCGAAGCGTGCCGCGTGGCGCGTTCCTTTCCTTGCCGTGGCTGACCGCATAGAGGCGGTCGTTTGCGAAATCACACGGAGTCTGGGCGCGTGCCGAAACTCCGGAAGGTTTCGCATTTCGCATGTCCATTTCTGCTGAGCACACTGTCATGCCCGCGGTCGAAGAGACCGTTGAGGCTATTGAGGTCGTCGAGGCCGTAGAGGCCGTCATCGAGACCTCCGCGTCCGTCGAGGCGCCCACCACCAAGACCGACGTGCCCGTCGAGGCCACCGCGTCCGTCCAGGCCGCCCCGTCCGTCGAGACGCCGGACGCCGCCGACGCCGAAGCCGACGCCACGGAGACCCCCGAGGCCGCCGAGGCGTCCATCACGTTCGCCGACCTGGGTCTGGCCGAGCCGATCGTCCGCAAGCTGAACCAGAACGGTGTCACCACCCCGTTCCCGATCCAGGCCGCGACCATTCCGGACGCGCTGGCGGGCAAGGACATCCTCGGCCGTGGCCGCACCGGCTCCGGCAAGACCCTCTCCTTCGGTCTCCCGCTGCTGACCCAACTCGCCGGTGGCCACACGGAGAAGAAGCGCCCCCGCGGCCTGATTCTCACCCCGACCCGTGAGCTCGCGATGCAGGTCGCCGACGCTCTCCAGCCGTACGGTGACGTGCTCGGCCTCAAGATGAAGGTCGTCTGCGGCGGTACGTCGATGGGCAACCAGATCTACGCGCTGGAGCGCGGCGTCGACATCCTCGTCGCCACCCCGGGCCGACTGCGCGACATCATCAACCGTGGCGCCGCCACGCTCGACAAGGTCGAGATCGCCGTCCTCGACGAGGCCGACCAGATGGCCGACATGGGCTTCCTGCCCGAGGTCACCGAGATCCTCGACCTGGTGCCCGCGGGCGGCCAGCGGATGCTCTTCTCCGCGACCATGGAGAACGAGATCGGCACCCTCGTCAAGCGCTACCTGACGAACCCCGTCACGCACGAGGTCGACGCGGCGCAGGGCGCGGTCACGACCATGACGCACCACGTGCTCGTCGTGAAGCCGAAGGACAAGGCGCCCGTCACGGCCGCCATCGCCGCCCGCAAGGGCCGCACGATCATCTTCGTCCGCACCCAGATGGGCGCCGACCGCGTGGCCGAGCAGCTGGTCGACTCCGGGGTGCGCGCTGACGCGCTGCACGGCGGCATGACGCAGGGCGCGCGGACCCGCGTGCTTGAGGACTTCAAGGGCGGCCACGTCAACGTCCTCGTCGCCACCGACGTCGCCGCCCGCGGCATCCACGTCGACGGCATCGACCTGGTGCTCAACGTCGACCCGGCCGGTGACCACAAGGACTACCTGCACCGTTCCGGCCGTACGGCCCGCGCGGGCAAGAGCGGCGTCGTCGTCTCCCTCGCCCTGCCGCACCAGCGCAAGCAGATCTTCCGGCTGATGGAGGACGCGGGCGTCGACGCCTCGCGTCACATCGTCGGCGGCGCCGGCGCGTTCGACGACGACGTGGCCACCATCACGGGCGCGCGCTCCCTCACCGAGGTGCAGGCGGAATCCGCGTCGAACTCGGCCAAGCAGGCCGAGCGCGACGTCAAGGACCTCACCCGCCAGCTGGAGCAGGTGCAGCGCCGCGCGACCGAGCTGCGCGAGGAGGCCGACCGCCTGCTGGCGCGCGCCGCGCGCGAGCGTGGCGAGGACCCGGCCGTCGCGCTGGCCGAGCGTGCCGAGGCCGCCGAGACTGAGGCGGCTGAGGCCGCCGCGGCGACCGTCCCCGCGCAGGCCGAGCAGCCCGCGACCGAGGCCCCGACCCGTCCCGCGTCGTCCGAGCGTCGTGACGACCGGGGCAACTTCGAGCGCCGTGAGCGCCGCGACGACCGTTCGTCGGGCGGCTACCGTCGTGACGAGCGTCCCTCCGGTGGCAGTGGTGGTGGCTTCCGCCGCGATGAGCGTCGTGACGACCGTCCGGCGTCGGGTGGGTTCCGTCGTGATGACCGTCCGTCCGGTGGGTTCAACCGTGACCGTCGTGATGACCGGGGTGGCCGTTCTTTCGACCGTCGTGACGAGCGTCCCTCCGGTGGCAGTGGTGGTGGCTTCCGCCGCGACGACCGTCGTGACGACCGTCCGGCGTCGGGTGGCTTCCGTCGTGATGACCGTCCGTCCGGCGGGGTCCGCCGTGACGACCGGCCCGCCACCGGTGGGGGCTACCGCTCCGGCGGCGGCGACCGCCCGTTCAACCGCGACCGCCGCGACGAGCGCCCCGCGGGCGGCCACCGTCCCGCCAACAGCACCGGCGACCGCCCGTACGGCCGTCGTGACGAGCACCGAGGCACCGGCACCCAGACCGGCTCCTTCGGCCGCCGCGACGACAAGCCGCGCTGGAAGCGCAACGGCTGACCTCTGATGGTCCGGCAGGGCCCGTACGGCACAGTGGTGTCGTACGGGCCCTGCCTGTTTTCCGTGGGCTCGCGCCGCGCTCCGGGCACCGGAAGCGCCGACAGCGCGACGGCGCGGTGCGGCGGCGGCTGTGACATCGGGCACGCGTGCGCCCGCGCGTACAGGTGCCCGAGGCCCGCCGAGGAGCGGGCGAGACCGCTCCCGGGCGGCCACCGGCGGCCCGGCGAGCCGCCCACGGTGCGCGGAAGCCGCTGCTGGTGGGACGGTGAACGAGCGTCGATGCCTTATGCGCTCGGGGCTCAGGGGATCGCCGGGCTATGCTGCGTGGTGCGGGCCATTAGCTCAATTGGCAGAGCAGTGGACTTTTAATCCATTGGTTCAGGGTTCGAGCCCCTGATGGCCCACCGATGCGGGTGGCAGGAACCCCCTGTTGACCCGCGTTAGGCGCCCCGGCTGGACTTCAGCGGCCGGGGCGTCTTGCTGCGCCGCACCGGGTCCCCGCACCGGGTCCACCCCGGCGAGCCATGCCCACTCGCCGATCACCGCGCTTCCGCATGGTCGGCCTTCGGCCTGCGGAGGGGGGCTTCGCCGTATCCGGACAGCACAACGGCCCCCGACCGTAGCGGTGGAGAGCCGATCGCTGACCCTGCGGCGAACGCAGCGGTACCGTCCTGGTGACGGGTCAGAACGCAGCCAGGGATGGCCGAGCGCACTGACATCGCCGGTGCAGGCGGTCGACTACCCGCGGAACACCGATGCACCGGAAGGCATCGCGCGCCGGGGCCCGTCGCGGTTAGCCGTCGCGCTGTCGTACGCGCGGGTCGGCCGCCGCTACCGCTCCACCCGCCGGGCCCAGCGTGGCCCCGCCGCCCGTCCGGGCCCCACTTATGAGTCATTTCGCGAGATCAGCCCCCAGACGTCGCACCCGCCGACAAGATAGGGAGGCAACCACGAGCGAGGACCAGATGCCCCCAGAACGGCCATGTGGCGACTGCGACGGAACGGGACAGGCCGAATGGTGGAGCCTCCAGGGGAATCCGGTCGGGACCAGTCGCAGCGGATGTGTGGGCACTGGGCGCGTACCGGCGTAGAGAGGATCGCGATGGCAACCGTGCTGCCGTCGAGCATGGCTCCGGAGGACGTTCCCCTCGGACTCGCGCTGTGCCCGAAGTGCGACGCCCGGACGATCAAGCTGCGCGGCCGAGAGGTCTGGTTGTGCGTTCACTGCTACGGCGAAGAGCGCACGGCCGCGGCGCGCCGGGCATCGTCGTCGGGAGCCTGGGTATCGGCGAACTTCGCCACGGACCCGTGCATGGCGTGCGGAGGCGATGACGTGGACGCCGACGGCCGGGTCTGGTGGTGCAACGTCTGCCTCATGACGGTGACCGTGGCCCGCTGAGGGCGCGTGCGTTGTCAGTGCCTGGCCGTAGCGTGGAGACCGTCCTTATCCTCGCTGCTGGCGCTGCGTGACTCGGACACCGGAGGCCGGACGCCTGTGTGCGTCCGGCCTTCGCCGTGTCTGTTGCCTCCCTTCGTGACCGTCGCCTTCCCTTCCCGTTGGCGTGACCGTTGCTTCCTTCCCTTCGGCCTTCGTTCCTCCTGCCCTTGGGGCCCGTGCGCCCGGCCACGAGCTCGTACGCGTGCGCGTGCGCGTGAACGCGGCCCGGATCGAGACGCTGGGTGACGGCCTTGTACGCGCGCGTGCGCGTGCGCGGGCCTCGCTTACAGCGTTCGGATTGAGCTTGGCGACGAAAGCGCGCGCGTGCGCGTGCGCGGGCCTCGCCGCATGGGGGTTGACTACTCCGGTGTTCCTTGCTTCCCGTGCCGTTCTCCGGCTTGTCTTGGAACGCACAGGGCTTACGGCTCGGCAGGGAGCCCTCGCGGGAAGACTGGAGCGCAGCGTTGAGTATGTGGACCACAACCGCCCTCACCGGCGAAGGGCCGGTCGCCATCCGGGGTGCGCTGGAGCTGGAGACCACCAGGCGGGGCGTCCTGCCGCACAGGTTGCCCGCCGCGGCGCGGGCTCAGCTTCCCGATGACTTCGGCGCGTTGGCCGAGGCCCAGCCGTCGGGGGTGCGGCTGGCGTTCCGTACGGCCGCCACCGCCATCGAACTCGATGTGGTGCCGTTCGCCGGATTCCCCAGCGGCCCGCTGCTGGACGGCGCCGACGACGGGGAGGCCGGGGCCGGGCCGGATGGTCCGTCCGCCGGTGTGTACGACCTGGTGGTGGACGGCAGGGCCGCCGGGCGGGTCATCACGCCGCGCGAGGGCGCCGGGCGCGGGGATGACCACGAGGTGCGCGTCGTACGGTTCGACGGGTTCAACGGGCTGCCCGGCGGCGACCAGGATGTCGAGCTGTGGCTGCCGCACGCCGCGGTGGTGGAACTGGTCGCGCTGCGCGCCGACGCGCCCGTACGGCCGCCGCGTCCCGTCGAGCCCCCGCCGCCGCGCTGGGTGCACCACGGCAGCTCCATCAGCCAGGGCGCGGGCGCGGTCGGCCCGACCGGCACCTGGCCCGCCGTCGCCGCCCGGCTGGCCGGGGCCGAGCTGGTCAATCTCAGCCTCAGCGGCAACGCGCTGCTCGACCCGTTCACAGCCCGCGCGATCAGGGACACCCCGGCGGACCTGATCAGCGTGAAGGCGGGCATCAACATCGTCGGGCTGGACGCCTTCCGGCTGCGGACGCTCGGGCCTGCCGTACACGGCTTCCTGGACACCGTGCGGGAGGGGCATCCCACGGCGCCGCTGCTGGTCGTCTCGCCGCTCCTGACCCCCGTCGTCGAGGAGATCCCAGGCCCGATGTACCCGGACCCCGACATCAGCGAGCTCAGCTTCCGGGGGTGCGGCGATCCTGACGACATCGCGACCGGCGCGCTGACGCTCACCGTGGTCCGTGAGGAACTGCGTCGCATCGTCGCCCAACGGGCGGTTCGGGACCGGAACTTGTCCTACCTCGACGGCCTTGACCTGTACGGCGAGCAGGACTTCGCCGAGCTGCCGCTCCCTGACCAGCTGCACCCGGACGAGGCGGGGCAACTGCGCGTCGGCGAGCGGTTCGCCCGGCTCGCCTTCGGCCCAGGCGGTCCGTTCGCCGATGCCCGCCGGACGGGCCGTCCCGCCGCCGCGGACGACCCGGCTGTCATGTCCGCCCGCTCGGCGGAGGCCCGCCCGTAGGACGGGACAAACCCGCCCGTAGGACGGAAAAAGCGGAGGAGGGCTGGGGGAGGAGCGCCGGGGCGGTGCCGCGGGCGGGGTGGCGGTCAAGGCGTCAGCTGTCGAGCACGGTCAGATCGAGGCGGCGCACGCGCTCGGGATCGGAAAGGATGTCGAGGGCGACGACCTTCCCGCGCGCGACCGTGAACGCCGCGACCGAGATCGGCCGGCCGGCCGAGAACGCCACCGCTCCCGGAGCCCCGTTGACGAGCGCGGGCCGGGTCAGCTCGGCGAGCTGAGCGAAGAGGATCGCCCCTCCGGCCACGGTCTCGCGACCGCGGACGACGCCGCCCGGATTCAGCACGCCACCGTCGGACCGCACCACCACGTCCGGGTCGAGAACCGCCACGAGCGCGTCGAAGTCGCCGCCGCGCGCGGCGCTCAGGAAGGCGTCGACAACCTCACGCTGCCGGGTCAGGTCGGCGTCGGGGGACGGGGCCGCTCCCCGCACCCGGCGGCGGGCACGACTGGCGAGCTGGCGCGCCGCGGCTGGGGTGCGTCCGACGATGGGGGCGATCTCGTCGAAGGGCACGGCGAACAAGTCGTGCAGGACGAAGGAGAGCCGTTCGGCGGGAGCCAGGGTTTCCAGCACGACGAGCAGCGCCAGGCCGACCGAGTCGGCGAGCAGCACCTCGTGCTCCGGGGTCGGGCCGTTCGCGCCGCTGACGACCGGGTCGGGCAGATGGAAGCCCAGCGGCTCCTCACGACGCGACGTACGAGAACGCAGCATGTCGAGGCACACCCGGCCGACGACCGTGGTCAGCCAGCCGCCCAGGTTCTCGACCCCGTCGGTACCGGAGCGGCTGACCTTGATCCACGCCTCCTGGACGGCGTCCTCCGACTCGCTGAGTGAGCCGAGCATCCGGTAGGCCACCGCCCGCAGATGGCCGCGGTGGGCCTCGAAGTGCTGCGCCAGAAATTCGTTGTCGTCCATCGGTCACATCTCCTCGTCGCGTTCCGTCAGGGGGGTGACGGATCAGATCAGGCCGATGTGACAAGCACCCCGACGGCTCTCGGACCGCCTGATCGCCTGACGGTCTGAATCCCTGATCCCTGACCTCGTGACCTCTTGGCCCCTTGAACTGGCCCTTGAACTGGCCCTTGAAGGAGAATGATCATGCAGACACGGATGAAGAACCCCGCACTAGTCATCCCTGAGTCGATGACGGGTGTCCAGCACCTGCTCAAGGCCGTGAACAAGGCCGGGGTGCCCGAGCGGACGCAGGAGCTCATCGGGCTGCGCGCCAGCCAGATCAACAGCTGTAGTGCCTGCGTCCACGGCCACGTACTGAACGCCAAGAAGACGGGCGAGAGCGATGAGCGACTGGCCGCCGTGGCGGTCTGGCGGGAAGCGCCCTTTTTCACCGATGCCGAGCGGGCCGCGCTGGCGCTCACCGAGGCGGCGACCCGGCTTTCCGACAGGGCGGACCCGGTCCCCGACGAGATCTGGGACGAGGCCGCCGAGCACTTCGACGAGCAGCAGCTCGCCGGCGTCATTCTCACGATCGCTACGATCAATTTCTTCAACCGCATCAACGTCACGATCAAGGAGCAAGCCGGTACGACCTGGGGCTGATCGACACAGGCCCACGGAGCTGATCGGCAGAGCTGAACGGCCGAGCTGATCGGCAGAGTTGATCGCAGAGCCGGTCAGCTCCGCGGAGGTGTCTCCTCTACGTCGCGCCGCGCTGATAATTTGCGCGAGGATACGGGCAAACACCTGTCCCGCGCCCTGCCGCGAGGCCGCCGGAGCCGTCGCCGGGGCCGCCGCCTGAGTGCGTGCGGCCCTCGCGTACGGCCGGGCTCTCGCCCACTCCGGGGCTGTCAGCGGCGGGCGTGGCGGCCAAGGAAGAGCGACTTCCGGCGATGGCTTCCCGCAAACGCCCCACGTGTGCCGTGTTCGTGCCGCTACGGTAAGTGCACGAGCTGGTCGCTGGGGGGCGCGGCGGGACATGGCCGGGAGGAGAGAAGACATGAGGCATTCACCACTGGGCGGGGATACTCCCGCCGGGCAGCTTGCGGGGCTGCTCGCCCGCGCCCAGAACGGCTTCGACATCGGCGACGCGATGCTCGAACGACTGCGTACTGCACTGATGCACCAGTCTGAGCTGCGCTCATGCCGCCAGTCCAACACTCGCTCAAGCCCGGTCGGCTGCAACACGTACCGGCATGTGTTCCTGCTCGCTGATGGCAGCAGCCTGTTGCTGTGGGAGCTGGAGCACAACACGGGCCTGGGCGGAGGCGCGCCCTCCGGAGGTGCGCCGGCGGCTGAGGCGGCTGGGGAGTCCAGTGCTGAGAGACCGGTCGAAGGGTGGCCGTCCGCCGACGGCCGGACCGGCGGGTGGTCCGGCGGGTGGTCCGACGGGTGGTCCGACGACGAGGTGCTGTACGAGCTGTACGCCGATGAGCGGGCACTGGAGATCGCCGAGCGGCGGGTGCACGAGCGGATCGGTGGCGCCATGTGGGACGAGATCGACAGCATTCCCTTTTGGTTGCCCGAGCAACTTCGTTCGCCCGTTGGTTCCTTCGCGCCGCGCCGTGCGTACGCGATCGACGATTCCCCCGACCACGCCCGCCGCGTACTGCGCCGCGCGGAGAATCCCGACCGCCCTGGTGATGACGTCCGCGAACTGCTCACGACGGCTCTCGCGCACGACATCGCCCTCGCCTCCAAGCCCCGGCACCGCAGCGGCGGCGCTGACACCACCTGGTGCCGCTTCTACGAGCACGCGTTTTTGCTCGTCGGCGGTGACGAACTCGTCCTGTGGGAGCTTGAGCACAACCTGACGCCGGACGGCCGCCTGGTGTGCGAGGTCTACCTCGACGAGGCGGCCGCCGAACTGGCGGCCGACCGGCACGCCCGCGCCCTCGGTGTCGAGCTGTAGCGGCGTAGAACGAGTGCTGTAGCGGCGCGCGAGCTGAGCGGCTGTAGCAGTGCGGCGCCGCGTCCCTTTCAACCTTTCTTCGAGTCTCTCTTTTCTAGTACGAGTCTCTCCTTCCATGAGTCTCCCTTTCTACGACTCTCTCCCTGGCCTCTTCCGGCCTTCCACTCGTCGCCGCCCCGTGCTGCCGACGCCCTCGTCCTCCGGCCCGGATCGGTGGCCTGCGGACCGCGGCCCGGTATGTGGCGGCGCAGACTGACGCGCGCGTCGGTGGGGACCTGTTCGCGGTCCAGGAGACCCCGCATGGGGTCCGGCTCCTCATCGGGGGCGTCCGGGGCAAGGGGCTGGGCGCGGTGGAGGCCGTCGCGGTCGTCATCGGCGCCTTCCGGGAGGCGGCGGAGCGGGAGAAGACCCTTGAGGGACTGGCCGACCGACTGGAGCGGGCCCTGCGACGGGAGAGGGCGCGGCGGATACGGGGACTGCGGCGGGTACGGGGACTTCGGCGGGTACGGAGATTTCGGTGGGTGCGGCGACGGCTGCGGCGGTGGCGGGTACGGCGACTGCGGTGAGTTCGGCTACCCCGAGGCTTTATCCGTCGCGTTGTGTAGTCGATCTTGACCCCTCCGCTAGACCGATGCCGTAGTGCAGTCAAGGGAGTGGTTTATTCCTGAGAAGCGCTTGGAAACACGCCGTGCTCTCTATTAACGTTCGATAACGCAGCGCGGTTGTCACTGTCGTCGCAAGAGGCGGCACCGTGCGCCGTCGCCGAATCCCGCGGGCGCAGCACCACGTGTCACACCACATGTGTCACACCAGCACATGGGTCACACGAGCTGTGCCAAGGGAACCGGGGAACCACACCTTGGGGTGAATCGGGCTGAACCAGGCCCGTAGGAGACCTTCCTGCTCCGAACCCGTCAGCTAACCCGGTAGGCGAGAAGGAAGGAAAGGAGCACGCCCCCGTGGCGTCCAACACGTCTGCCCTGGAAGAGACTTCCCCCGTCTACGACGGTTTTGACGGCCCCCCTGGCGAAGACTCTTGGGAGGAGTGGAATCCCACCGCGGAATCCATCGCCCCCGTTCGCGGCAGGCATCGCGTGGCCAAGCAGCGCGGCGGCACCATGGCGCGCAGCGGAGCCGTGCTCGGTGTCGGCGTCATCGCGGCGGTCGGCGCGGGCGGCATGGCGTCCGCCAAGGAACGCCCGAACACCCCCATATCCATGCCCGACCTCGCGCACGTCGCCGACGAGGTCATGGACACCGTGCCCGACGCCAGTGAGCTTCCCGGCGTCGGGTCGTTCGTGTCCGACGACTCCGGCGACTCTCCCGGTCAGGCCGACCCCACGGCGGGCACCCCGCTGACCCAGGCGGGCCTCACCACCGAGGAGTCGGCGAACGGCACCGCCAACGCGGGCGAGGCGCTGCGGACCCGCATCCTGCGGCAGGCCGAGTCCCAGCAGGCGGCGGCCGAGGCGGCCGAACGGGCGGCGGCCGAGAAGGCGGCGCAGGAGTCGGCGGCGGCGGAAGCGGCGCGTAAGAAGGCCGCCGAGGCGGAGAAGAAGAAGGCCGCCGAGGCCGAGGCCAAGCGCGAGGCCGCAGCGGAGGCCAAGCGGAAGGCCGAGGCGGAGCGGCGTGCCAAGCTCGCCGCGAGCTACTCGCTCCCCGTCGGCTCGTACACGCTGACCTCGTCGTTCGGCCAAGCGGGCGACATGTGGTCGGCGAACCACACCGGCCAGGACTTCGCCGCCCCGACCGGCACTCCGGTGAAGGCGGTGCACAGCGGCACCATCACGCAGGCCGGGTGGGCAGGCTCGTACGGATACCGCATCGTCCTCACGCTCAAGGACGGTACCGAGGTCTGGTACTGCCACCTGTCGTCGATGACGCGGACGTCCGGCGAGGTGACCACAGGCGACGTCATCGGCCGGGTCGGCGCCACCGGCAATGTCACCGGGGCGCATCTGCACCTGGAGGTCAGGCCGGGCGGCGGAGCTCCGATCGACCCGATGGCCTGGCTGCGCGAGCACGGCTTGCAGCCGTAGGGGCTGGGCAGCGGCCGCCGCCAGATGCGGTATGCGCCACGTGGCGTGCGGCGAGCGGCATGTGCCATGTGGCTGAAACGCGGCGATGATCGGCTGGAACATGTGGCGTCGTGAGTTCGTTGATCTACGCATGGCGGATCATGGAAACATCACGCGTACAGGTTCGCGCCGCATCGGCGAGGCAGACGTCTTTCCGCTGGCGCTCGGCGGCAACGTGTTCGGCTGGAGTGCCGACGAGCGCGAGTCCTTCGACGTCCTCGACGCCTATACGGCCGCGGGCGGCAACTTCATCGACACCGCCGACGTCTATTCGGCGTGGGTGCCGGGCAACGTGGGCGGCGAGTCCGAAACCATCATCGGCAACTGGCTGACGGCGCGCGGCAACCGCTCCGACGTCCTCATCGCCACGAAGGTGGGTGCCGGTCATCCGCAGCGGCGCGGGCTGGCCGGGGCCGCCATCAAGGCCGGTGTCGAGGCGTCCCTGGCTCGGCTGCGTACCGACTACATCGATCTCTACTACACCCACTACGACGACACGTCGGTGCCGGTGGAGGAGATCATCACGACCCTCGACGGCCTGGTGCGCGAGGGCAAGGTCCGGCAGATCGCTGCCTCCAACATCTCCCCCGAGCGGCTCAACGCTTCTCTGGAGTTCTCCGAGCGGGAGAATCTGGCCCGCTACGTAGCGCTGCAACCGCACTACAACCTCGTCTCCCGCGACACGTACGAGGGTGAGCTGGCCGCCGTGGCCGAGCGGCACGGGCTGGCAGCCGTTCCTTACTACTCGCTCGCCTCCGGCTTCCTCACCGGCAAGTACCGGCCGGGTGATGAAGGCGTAGAGAGCGTGCGGGCAGAGGGCGCCGCCAAGCATCTGCGGACCGAGCGTGGCCTGCGGGTGCTCGCGGCCCTGGACGCGGTCGCCGAGGCGCACGGCGCCGAACTCGCGACGGTGGCACTGGCGTGGCTGGCGGCGCAGCCGACGGTCGTCGCGCCGATCGCCAGCGCCCGCACCGTGGAGCAGCTGCCCGCCCTGCTGGCCGTCGCAGAGCTCACCCTCTCGGCTACGGAACTGGCGACGCTGACCGAGGCTTCGGCCTGAGACACGGCTTGAGCGCCACCCGGCTGCGCTCGCTGGCTGCGCTCGCGCAGAAGAGCACCGGCTCGCGCGCGACCGCCACGAAGCCGCTTCGCGGAGGGGCACGTGAGCGGGCTCAGCCGGGCACCGGCGCGGTGACGGGCGTTCAGGCAGCGGCGCACCTACCCGAAATGGTCCGGGCATTCCCTTTGCGTGCACACGAAATGGGGCCGACTGGTCCATAGCCGGTGGGCGGCCCCTCGCCATTACCCGTTCCTTACCGCGTCATTACCCTGCGTCGATCGCTGCCCGTGTCTACGGCCGAGATTTACTGCATTGCGCACACGCGTGGGGTAGACCGCCTCAGAGGAGTGCGTCGGCTCACTGATCTGTGTCAAGTGGATGTGCTAAGTTCCGGCTACTCGACTGGGCTGCCGCAGTACTTGGTGATGCCCGGCGTCTGACCAACGTCGGCTGACCATTGCGCGATTACTTCATGGAAGTGTCCGACTACTCGGCAGCTCCTGTTCAGGCATATCGGCGGCACTGCCGCCGACCTGACTCCAGCAGGCAAGGGGAAGCCGTGGGTCGCATCGTTCTTGTCATCAGTTCTCCGTCGCTCCACCGCCGCGTGGGCGACGCTCTGTCCGCCCCCGGCTGGGGCGTCGCCTCATGGACCCGGGCCCAGAAGGGCCGCACGACGCCAGCCGTCGACGTGGCCGTGGTGGAGTCCCGGGCCCTGGCCGCGGAACCGTCTCTGGCCCGCCTTGGCATGCGCGTGATCGCGCTGGTCCACGGCGAACACGACCCGTTCTGGCGCTCGCCGTGGCGGCATTCGGTGGCGGGCGTCGTGGACCGCGACGATCCCGACCACGGCTATGTCTCAGCCGTACGCGAGGTGTTGAGCGGCCGCGGCTGGATCTCCCCCGAACTGGTGCCCTGGGTGCTGTCCCACTCATCGGGGCGACCTCAGGCCCCGACGCCACCTCCTCCCGCCTCGGGAAAGCTCACCGGCCGTGAAGAGGACGTCGCGCTGCTCGTGGCGGAGGGGCTCTCCAACCCGGAGATCGCCGACCGGCTGTGCGTGGAACTGAGCACCGTGAAGTTCCACGTGTCGAACGTCCTCCGGAAGCTCGGCTGCCGTAGCCGGGCCCAACTGGCGGCGGTATTCCACACCTACAACACGGCTGCTCGCGCCATGCAGCCTCTCTAGCCCTCCGGCCGCTGGCTTTCCAGTTTTCCGGCCTTCCGGTCTCTGGCCTTCCGCTCTGCTCGCTCGCTGGCGCAGTCGCTTCTCTCGTTCTCGGGCGCTCTCGTTCATCCGGTGGTGCGATGGAGGTCCGCGGTGGTGAGCGGCGGCGTGCTGTGGCGTGCTGTGGCGCACCGGGTCCCGGGATGCGGAGATCATTGGGCTTGCGGCGGGGACGGTCAACGCTCGCTGTGGCCGGCTCTCCCGCAATTCACTCGCCAGAGCTTTGCCACGCTGTTTTCGGTGGCCTCGCGGGCGGAAGAGTTCATGACTGCGCATTCCATGCTCATTCCTGCGACACAGCCTCCGGCAATATCTTCCAAGAGCCACCTGGCACAGACAGCTGACACAGCCCCGACTCCGCTCCGGAGGGGGCGGAAGGTAGGAGAGCGGCGTTGCCCGTACAGATCCTCCGGGCCGAGGACCACACTTCCATGCCCTGGAGCAACGGCGGCGGCATCACCCGCGAGATCGCCGCCGCTCCGCCAGGCGCGAACCTCACGGACTTCACCTGGCGCATCAGCCTGGCCGACGTCACCCGCGACGGCCCCTACTCCGCCCTGCCCGGCGTCGAGCGCACCCTCACCGTCGTCCAGGGCCACGGCATGACCCTGACCGTCGACGGCACCCCTCACTCCTTGACCAGGCCACACGTCCCCTTCACCTTCCCGGGCGACGCGCCCACGCACTGCCACCTCACCCGGGGCCCGATCACCAACTTCAACGTCATGACCCGCAGAGGCCAGGCATCAGCCACCGTCTCCCTGCTCGATACCGAGACCCCTCTGACCCCAAGCCCCGGCCAGACACTCCTCATCCTCGCCCTCTCAGGCACCACCACCCTCAGCGGAACACCCCTGCCATCCCGCCTCCATCGCTTCGACGCTGCTCTCATCACTCCACCGGCAGCCCAGCCCCTCCTGCTCGAACCAGAAGGGCTGGCTGCCTGCGTCACGCTGCGGTCCGAAGAGGAGCCGCACTGCCGGTGTGCGTGAAGTGGAGGGTTAGCTCAGCGCGCTGAGTTTCTTCCACTCCGGGTACGAGAGGTTCCAGTCGCCGAGCCCGTTGCCGGTGGCGACGGTGGCTCGGGTGGAGCCGGTGACCTGGACGAGGTCGCCTCGGGTGGCCTGGTCGTAGAACCACTTGCCGTCGGCGCGGGACATGCCTATGCAGCCGTGGCTCATGTTGACGCGGCCGAAGTAGCCCTTGCCTTCGTTCCAGGGGGCGGCGTGGGCGTAGGTGCCGGAGGTGGTGAGGTGGACGGCCCAGGGGACGTCCTTGTCGTAGGGGTCCGCTATGCCGACGGACTCGCTGGTCATGTTGACCATGGGGGCCTTGCCGAGGACGACCATCGTGCCGTTCCACGTGGGATAGCTGGGGTTGCCGCCGGAGATGGGGATGACGCGACGCTTCTCGCCGTCCTCGTAGACGGTCATCGTGTGCTTCTTGAGGTCGACCTTGGAGACGCGGGCCTTGCCGATGGTGAACGTGGTGGATATGTCACGGCGCAAGTAGCGGTCGGCCCCCGTGTTCACGCCGCTGAGACGCGCCTTGAGGGTGACCTTGGTGTCCTTGGCCCAGTGCTTCTCGGGGCGCCAGTCGACGCGTTCGACACCGGTGAGGGGGTCCTTCACCCAGCCCCAGGAACCTTCCGTTCTGGGTGATGTGGAGACCGACAGCTGCCGTTCGACCGCGGCCTTGTCGGTGACGGGGTGATCGAAGGCCAGGGAGACCGGTTGGCCAGTGCCGACGACCGCTTTCTTGGACGGGGTCACGGTGACGCCGTTGAACAGCTGCGCGGCGCGGGTGCGGAACGTCGAGGTGTGGCTGACCTCTTTGCCTGCCGCGTTCTTGGCTGTGGCGCGGATGGAGTAGGTCATCCCCGGGGTCATGGTGCGGTTGGACGTCCAGGCTTGTTTGGCCTTGTTCCAGTCGCCCGTCACGTTCACGGCGTTGGCTCGCGTGTCCGTGTCCGTGTCCGTGTCTGTGGCGCCGGCGTTGGTGGCGGTCGGGGTGACTTTCACTGAGGTGAGGGTCCCGTGTGTCGCGTTCACCTTGATGGTGTGGTCCGGGTCCACTGGCTTGTCGCCGTTGGCGCTCGTCACGGATATTCGGGCGGGCTTGGCATTGGCGGCGTCCAGCTCGGCTCCCGCCTTGCCGTCGGAGTGGCTGCCCGACTGGCAGCCTGCGAGCAGCGCGACCGTCAGCGTTGATGCCGCAACGGTGTAGAGAGGGAGCAGGCGGCGGGTGGCTCGGGAGCGGGTGATGGCGGGCATGGTGGGCCTCTTGTGAGTGATGAGGGAAGGGCGGGTCAGCATCGCTTCTCCGCCAGTTCCGGATTGTTCTCGTAGGGCGACGGCGAGGGGGCGGCGGAGCGGTTGAGCCGCCAGAGGGAGACGTTCATGCAGTAGTTGGCGGGTCCATCCGAGTACTCCAAGCCCATATCGCTTATCCCTTGGGCCTGGAGCACTGAGACGTGGGTGCCGGTGCGCATCAAAGAGACCTGGGCGCCGGCTGGCTGGCTATCGGACCGCCAGACGTACGTCTTGATGACTGGCTTCTTGACGGGTGGTTTCTTGACGGGTGGTTTCCCGGCAGTCCCCGGTTGACCGGAGGCCGCCTCGCCGGAGTTCGTCCCCGTCTTCGGTGTGTTCGGCGTGTGTGAGCCTGGTGTCCGTGTGCCTGTCGGACCCGCGCCGGACTGGGTGCAGTGCTGTTCCACGGCTGATTGCAGGGCTCTGAACACCTGGCTCGCCTCGCGTTCGCTGGCATACGTGTTGATCGTGTGCCGAGCCCGCTCCGAGTCCCGCCCCGCGTAGGAACGCGTGCGTTGTGCGAGGTGTTTGGTGGTGGCGTCATCGAAGCGACAGGCGGCGGAGATGTCGAGGAGTGGCTCCCCCTGCTCATGGAGCTGTTGCCCCATGGCTGGACTGGTCCGGCCTGCAGGGTCCTTGGACGACTTCGCGGTCTGCCAGTGGGCCTCAGCGGCGAACGGCACGCCGGTCGGTGGCAGGAGAGCGTCCGCAGCGATCGATGGCGTGGCCCGAGCGGGCTTGGACGCGGACGGCCGGGGGGCGTCGTTGTCAGGTCGGTGGGCTGGGAGAGTGCGCGTCCCGTCGTCGCCCGGCAGCAGTTGCCAAGAACCGATGGCCAGTGCGGCCGTTGTGAGGACCGCGGTGACAGTGGTGGCCGCGAGCCGTCGGGCGCGGCGCTGGCGACCGCGCGCCCGTGCGGCCTCAGGGCCCGCGAGCCGTATGGCAGGCTCGGCGGCTCGCACGATGTCGCGTAGCCGTTCTTCCAGGTCAACCATGGGTGGGCACCTCCCTCGTGGGATGGGTGGGCGGTCCGGATGGGCGCGGGGAGGTGGTGCGCTGGCGATCGCACGCAGGGGCGGAATCCGACAGATGGGCGCCCAGGGCCTTCCTGGCGCGGCTGAGGCGGGTCCTGACCGCGCCCTGGGAAGCGCCCGTCTCGCGAGCGACCTGCTCGATGGGCAGATCGAGCAAGTGATGCAGCACGATCACGGTGCGCTGCTCCGATTTGAGGCCACGTAGGGCATGGATCAGTGCCACCCGGTCCGGGGCCAGGTCGGAGACATCGGCAGGCGGGCCATCACGGAAGTGGGCCAGCATGCGGTTACGGGTCCGGCGCCACGAGCTGACCGCGAGTCGCAGGGCGACGGTGCGGACCCAGGGCGTGGGGTCACCTTCGGAGGTGAGGCGGTCCCAGCGCTGCCATGCCCGGGCGTATGCCTCCTGGACCGCGTCCTCGGCCTCGGCGACGTCACCCGTCGCGGCGTACACAACGGCCACGAGTTTCTTTGCCGTGGCGGCGTAGAACTCGTCGAAGTCAGATGGTGTTGCTGGTGCTGCCGTTGGTGGCGCTGTCGGTGGTGCTGCTGATGGTGGTGACTGAGTTGGTTGTGATGGTGATGGTGTCGATGGTGCTGACATTTGTCCCCCGCTGCCCCCGTGTGCTCCCCACTTCTGTATTGAGCACGCCTGGGGACTGCGGAAGGTTACAGACGATTTCGCGGAGACTGACGGGGTGCTTGGGGGAAACGGTCATCTTCGGTGCATAACGGGCCTGGGGACCTGTGTCTGCTTGCTCTGCTTGCCGTGTTCACTGCCGCGGCGGCTGCTCCGGAGGCGGCCCCGCCGGTTGATGACCCGCTGGTTGGTGACCCGCCTGTTGACGCCCTGCCTGTTGATCCCCTGACGGCTGCTGTCCGTACGGCTGTTGCCCTGACGGATGGCCCCCTGGGGGGTGCGGCGGTGAGAGTGGCTGGGGTGGGGTCTGTGCCGTCTGCGTGGCCTGTGGGTGTTGCGTGGGGTGGGTGTTGTGTGGCCGGGCGTGCTGAGGGGGGTGCTGGACGTACCAACCGTGCTGTCCGTAGGGCGGCTGGTGCCCGTACGGAATCTGCTGCCCGTATCCGAACTGGGGCGGGTACGGGGCGCGCGGGTCGTATGGCGGGCGCGGGCCCCAGTACGGCGGGGGAGGCGGCGGGGGGACGCTCAGAGCGGCGTGGGCGAGGGCCGGCTGGGCGATGTCCTTGCGCTGCCAGAGGTGGTGCAGGAGTTCCTGCTCGCGTGCGATGAAGTCCGGTCCCGCCGTGCCCCGGTAGGCGCGTTGGCGTAGGAAGGCGAGCGAAGTGGCGAACGAGGCGTACTCCGCGACTGCCCGCGCCGCCTCCTGACCCTGGGAGCGCCGGACCAGGTCGCGCGCTATGGCCCGCGCTCGCATCGAGGAAAGGGCGGTGGGCTCGGGCGGCGTGAGCCAGCCCGCTGCCTGGTAGGCCGGGAGGTGGGTGCGTACGGTGCGCAGCTCGTTGTTGCGGGACCAGATGGTGAACCAGGTCAGCAGCCCGAAGAGCGGAACCATGAACAGGCCGTAGACCGCCAGGAAGCCGTGGCCGCCGAGGGTGGACGAACCGTTCCATACGCTGTGCAGGACCATCGAGGTCAGCAGGGCGGCGGCCGGGATCAGCGCGCGGCGGGTGCGTTGCCACGGCGGTCGGGTGGCGGCGATGCCGAAGCCGATACCGGTCAGCGCGGTGAAGAGTGGGTGCGCGAACGGGGACATGACGGCACGGATGAAGAATGTCGCCGCAGTCACGGATTGCAGGCCCGAGTAGCCGAACGCCTGGTCGCTGACGAAGGCGTTGCCCAGGTAGAGGATGTTCTCGGTGAAGGCGAAACCGGTGGCGGTGATGCCCGCTATGACGACGCCGTCGACGACACCGTTGAAATCGCGGCGCCGGAAGAGGAAGAGCAGCAGAACAGCCGCACCCTTGGCGCTCTCCTCGACCACGGGCGCGACCAGCGTCGCGCCCCACGTATCCCGGTCGGCCGAGGATGACTCGGCGACCGTCGTCATCACCCAGTCGGTCGCGAATCCGTTCGCGAGCAGAGCGACGAGCGTTGCCGCACACGAGCCCCAGGCGAAGGCGAAGAGCAGGTTCCGCCATGGTTTGGGCTCAACGCGGTCCATCCAACGGAACGCCGCTATGAGCAACGGGACGGGCAGGATCGCGAGTCCCAGGCCGACCAGGAACCCCTTGGTGCCTGTCTGCTCTCGTACGAGGGCGAAAATCACCAGCCCGGAGAGGGAGAGCAGAAGGACGAGCGCGGTGGCGCGCAGAGGCTTGTTGTCCAGGAGCGCGCGGCGTGGGTGGTAGTGCCAGCCGGAGCGCTCGGGCACGGCGTCGAAGCGTGGCTGCTGCTCGTATGTCGGCACCGGGTGGGTGTGGGCTGAGCCGTGTGAACCGTGGGCGGGCGGTGTGGCGGGTGGGGCGTGCATAGCGGCGTATGCGACGTATGGGGTGCTTGGGGCGGGCCCGCTGTGTGCGCTGGGGGTGCTGTGAGGGGCACCGGAGTTGCTTGGTTGCGCTGCGCCGCCGGGCGCCCTGGGCGCGCTGTGGGAACCGTACGCCCCGCCGGGTCCGGGCGCTCCGTTCCGCGTGTAGTCCCCGTGTTCCTCGTAGTCCCCGTACTGTTCATCGGCCCCGCTGGTCACGCGTGTCGCGTGAGCCGCGTTGGTCCCATGGCCTCCGGGATTCGGCTCAGCGGGTTGTTGAGGGGACGGGGACTGGTGCACTCGGCGACCCTAACGAAGGGAGCAGTGGTGACTCTCGGGATTATGCCCGGACGGCCGCAGTCGTTATGTGTCATCCCCGACGTCGGTACCGTCCGGTCCGGAATCGGTGTTCTCGCGGTCCGTGGCTGCGCCGTCGGCGGCTGCGTCATCGGCGCCTGTGTGGCCGGTGACTGTGCGGCTGTGCGTAGTGGGCGTTGCCCAGGTGCCTGTGCTCCCGGTGGCCGGGCCCGGCGTGGCGGTTTCCGCAGCACCCGCCGTGGTGTGCCCGGCGCCTGTGTCAGTGCGACCGGCACGTGGGAGGTGTGATCCGGCGCGGGTGGCGTGCGCCCCGGTGCTTTCTACGACCTCCACGCCAGGGACGCGCCGGAACAGGACGTCGTGGACTCGGTGGCCCTTGTCCAGCCCCTGGCCCTCGAACTTCGTCAGCGGGCGGAAGTCCGGCCTCGGGGCGTAGCCGCCGTCGGCCTGGGTGTTCTCGAAGTAGGGGCTGGCGGTCAGGACCTCCAGCATCTGCTCGGCGTACGGCTCCCAGTCGGTCGCGCAGTGGAGCAGCGCGCCGGGTTTCAGACGGGCGGCGGCGAGCGCCAGGAATTCTGGCTGGATCAGCCGGCGCTTGTGGTGCCGCTTCTTGGGCCATGGGTCCGGAAAGTACACGCGCAGGCCGGAGAGCGAGTCGGGAGTGAGCATCTCGCGCAGCAGAATGATCGCGTCGCCGTTGGCCACGCGGATGTTGGTCAGGCCGTTGCGCTCGGCGAGGGCGAGCAGATTGCCCTGGCCCGGGGTGTGGACATCCGCCGCCAGGATGCCGGTACCGGGGTCCGCGGCCGCCATCTGCGCGGTGGCTTCGCCCATGCCGAAGCCGATCTCAAGGACGATCGGGAGATCGGGATCGCCAAAGAGGTCGCCGAGGTCGATGTGGTGCAGTCCGTCGATGTCGAGGCCCCATGTCGACCACAGGCGGCGCAGCGCCCCGCCCTGCCCGATGGTCACCCGGCCGCGACGAGGGCGGAAGGAACGGATGCGGCGCTCATGATGTGAACCAGCCGGGTCGATGGCCGGGCCGTCGGGGAAGCGGGGGACACGCCCGGAGACCTGTGACAGCTGTCCCGAGACCTGCGACGCCTGTCCCACCGGTCCAGGCGCGCCGTCCCCTCCGTGCGCGTCGTCCTCGTCGGTCGGGCTCAGACGCAGATCGGCCGGGGTGGTCGGACCGTCTGCGGCGGTCGCGCCCTTCGGGGCCGGCGAGCCAGCTGGCGCGGCGAAGCCGGTCGAGCCGTGCGCGCTGGTCGAGCCGTCCGGGCCGGTTGAGCCGTCCGGGCCGGTCGGCAGATCCGGAGTGCGCACGTCGTCGGCGCGGCTCGGCTCGTTCAGCACGTGCGGGTCGTGTGGCGCGCGCTCGTCAGGGGCGGTGTGGTTCTCGGACACAATGGTTCGATTCTACGGGCCATGGAACGCGGCACACGCGGCGCTGGGGAGAGGTCGGTTGCCCGGCGGATGCGCAGTTCAGCGCCGTTGCCCTCGGGAGAAGCAGGTGGCTTGCCGAGGGGTGCGAGCGGGGGTTGGTGCGGGCGGGGCGGACCCGGGCCGAGCCCTGAGCCTTCGGGCCTCAAGGTTGCGGCCCTCAGCCCCGGCCCCCGCGCGCAGTCCCGGTCCCTGGCCGCTGTCCCGGCCCCCGGCCGCAGTCCCGGCTTCCGTCTTGAGGAAGGCGCCAGTCCGCCGCCGCCCGCGTGACCGGAGACCAGTGCCGGGGCGCCGTCCCGACCCGTTTTCGTACGACCCCTATGACAAATACGCGCTTGTGAGGTGAACTGACGCCCGATGCGTGCGCTTGTCAGGAGCACGTGCGAAAAGCGTGGCGAGGAGCAGGGCGTACGGGGGACAGGCATGGCTTGGCAGCAGCGGGACCAGTCATCGAGGGGCGGGCGGCGCGGGGCTCTCTGGTTCAGTCCCTCGCCCGAGCGGCGCCCGGTGCCTGCCCTGTCACCGTCGCGGCCCCGCCGTACCCGATTCCTCACGGGGCTCGTCGCGGGGTCGATCGCGACCGGCCTGCTTGTCGTCGCTGGAGATGTTTCCGGCGGTGGACCGGACGAGGACGACGCTCCTGCGAGCGGCGGTCCGCCGTATGGCCACCAGACCTATCTCCCAGGGGACGTGATGAAGCGGCGCTGGCAGACCCCGGATGCCGGCGCAGGCCCGGCCATCGGCGGCGCGTCGCGCGGCTCGGCGGGCACATGGGTCGATGGGACCACGCTGACGCACGTCACCAGGGGCGGAGTACGCGGCTATGGCATCGCTTCTGGTGAGGAGAGGTGGGAAGCCGAGACCCCGAAGGGTGCCGACGAGCCCTGTGCCATGTCGCCCGAGACGAACGCGAGGGGCATCGGCGCCGTGGTCTACAGCCCATTGAAGGGCCCCGACGCCGCCGCTGCGGACTCCGGCACCGACCCCACCCCCACCACCGACTCCGGCTCCGGCTCAGGACTCAGAGACTGCTCGGTCGTCGCCGCGATCGATACGAAGAGCGGTGCCGTGCTCTGGTCCGAGGATCTGACGGACCCCAACCCGGACCCGGACCCGGACCCGGACCCGGACCCGGACCCGGGCGCGGACCGCAAGGTGGCTGCGGGGGACGTCACGGTCACGGTTGGCGCGCGGGTGCTCGCCGTCGAGGTGGGGACGCGGTTCCACCGCTTCTCGGCACGCGAGGGGAAGGAACTGCCCGCGCTGAGACCGCCACGTGGTGCGGACGACGGGTGTGAGCAGGCGCCGACCTCGCACAGCGCGGTCACCGTCACGGTCGTCAACAGCTGCGCCGCCACCGGCGACCAGCCGGTCCTCACGGTGTACGAGACCGAGACGGGCGACCAGCGCTGGACACGCGGCACGGTCCGCCAGAGCCCGGAACACCCCAGTCCGGCACACGGTCCGGTAGGCGCGAGCCCCGTACTTTCGCGCCCCGTACACCCGAGCCCCGTACACCTGAGTCCGGCACGCGCCGATTCGGTCGGCCCGACCTCGGCCCGTGCGAATTCCGTATGCGCGAGTTCCGTACATGTGAGCCCGGCCCGTTCTGCTCTGGCCCGTATGGTCCCGGTTCACCTGGGTCGCGTACGTCCTGGGAAGGCCGCCTGTGACGCCATGCCCAGGCACATCGTCGCCGAGGAGCCGCTGACGCTGTACGGGAGCGGTGCCTCGGAGTTGGTCACGTACTCGCCGAAGGGCCGTATCCAGCGGACCATTCCGCTCAAGGACAGCGAAGGCCGACGGATCGACCCCCGCAAGGGCTCCCTCGTCACTGGTTCCGTGCTGGTCGCGAGGTACTTCGAGGGAGATGACGCCGTGAACGCGCGGGGTTACGTCGCCTACGACCTGGCCACTGGCAAGCGGCTGTGGGCGCGCGAGCTGCCCTCGGACACCCGGCTCCTCGGGGTCGAGGACGGCAGTGCGCTGGCCGTCCACAGCGAGACGGTGGACCAGCGGGTGGTGGTCCGTCTCTCGAAGATCCGTATCAGGACCGGCGACGTGACGCTGGAAGGTGTGGCCCCGATCCCGCGAGAAGCGGTCCCCAGGAATCCGTCTCTCCAGGAGAAGACCGCCGGGGAGAAGACCGTCGGGGAGAAGACCGTCGGGAAGAAGGCCCTTGAGCGGCAGCCCGCCGACCATGGTGAGCCCGGTGTCGACACGGCACGCGGCGGCGCACGCGGCGAGGCGGTGGCCGCTTCCGCCAGTGGTCTTCCCTACGCCTTCGGCTGGGACGTGAACATGTTGTACGTCTCCGTACTGGTGCGGAAGGACACGGTCTTCACCCGCACCCTCGGTTTCGCCCGCAACGCCTGAGCTGCCTCCCGCGCTGTTCCCCCACCGCTCCCTCCTCCAGCGGCGGCCCTCCTCCGCCCTGCCCTCGCCGCCTGCCTACAGCTGCTTCAGGGCGCGCCGCGCGACCTCGCGTCCGATGACCAGCGAAGCCGTCGCCGCTGGTGAGGGAGCGTTGAGCACATGCACCATCCGGGCCGACTCCTTGAAGAGGAAGTCGTCCACGAGTGTGCCGTCACGCAACAGCGCCTGGGCGCGGACGCCCGCGGGGGCCGGTATCAGATCGTCAGCCGTCACTTCCGGGAGCAGCCTGCGCACCGCTTCGGTGAAGGCTCGGCGGGAGAGCGAGCGACGCAGCTCGCCCACTCCGTAGCGCCAGTGGCGGCGGGCTATCCGCCAGGCGCCCGGGTAGGCCAGGGTCCCGGCCAGCTCGCCGGGGCGGAGCGTCAGCCAGTCGTACCCCTCCCTGGCCAGCGCGGGCACCGCGTTCGGGCCGATGTGGACGCCGCCGTCGCTGCCCCGGGTGAGGTGGACGCCGAGGAAGGGGAAGGCGGGATCGGGAACCGGGTAGACCAGGCCGCGTACGAGATCGGCGCGGCCGCGCGCCAGCTCGTAGTACTCACCGCGGAAGGGCACGATCCGCATACCGGGGTCATCGCCCGCGAGCCCGGCGATCCGGTCGCTGTGCAGCCCGGCGCAGTTGACCAGCACGCGAGCCCGCAGCACGGCCCCCGCCGCCGTGCGGACCGCCACGGCGTCGTCGCGCCGCCCGATGGCCCGGACCTGAGACCCGTAGAGCACCGAGGCGCCGGCGTCCTGGGCGAGCCGGGCCAGCTGCGCGGAGACCGCGCCGAAGTCGCACACACCCGTCGTACCGACGTGGATCGCGGCCCGGCCGCGCACCCGCGGCTCGTACGCGGCGATCTGGGCGGGCCCCAGTTCCTGCACCGGGATGCCGTGCTGCCTGCCGCGCTGGGCCAGGGCATGCAGCCTCGGCAGCTCGGACCGCTCTGTGGCGACGATCAGTTTGCCCGTCACCTCATGCGGGATGTCGTGTTCGGCGCAGAACTTCACCATCTCGGCCGAGCCCTGGAGCGCGAAGCGGGCCTTCAGCGAACCCGGTGGGTAGTAGATGCCGCTGTGGATCACACCGCTGTTGCGACCGGTCTGGTGACGGGCCGGGCCGCTTTCTTTCTCCAGCACGATCACTCGTGTGCCAGGGGCGGCGCGCGTGATCGCGTACGCCGTCGACAAGCCGACGATCCCGCCTCCGATCACCAGCACATCAGCGTCGTACCTCACCGCGTCACCTCCTCAGCGCCTCCGGAACCTTCGGGTCCGCCGGACTCTCTGCTGTTTCCTGTCTTTCCGGTCCTTCCGACTCTTCCCGTTCTTACGTCTTCGTCTCTTTCGTCCGTGTCGTCTCTTTCGTTTCTTCCGTACGTCCTCGCTACCTCAGCTATCCGAGCCCGGGCGGACGGCTGGGTCATGCCGGCTGTCCGGGTCGGCCCGGCAGTCTCAGCCGCCTCAGGCGCCCTGGATGTCTCGTATGGCCTGGACAGCCTGGACAGCGTGAACCGTTCGAATCGCTCGCCCCCCTCAGACACCTCAGACCTCTCGGACCGCTCAGAAAGTTCGCTGGGTCGCCGCCCATCCCCACCACGGCACCCACCCGCTACCCCATCGCTCACCATCATGACCTGCGCCACTGACAAGCGGCCGAAACCAAAGCGGCGCTTGGGTTCCGGAGGGGTGTGCGGCGGGAGTCGCGCGTGTGGCCGAGCGGTGCGGGCTGGTACGAAACCGGGGCATGTGGGGTGGCCCACGTCGCACGATTCGGCGGATGCCGTACCGCATGCGCCGCCGATGTATCGCCGGGCTGCTGTGCCGCCCGCGGCGTGGGGCGCGTGCGCCGGTCGTGAGGCCCCGTGCGCGAGGCACGCGTGCGGGACGTGTGCGTGCGCGTGGCGTGCGCGGGAACGGGTGCGGGTGCGGGGCAAGTGTGTGTGCGCGGGGCGCGTGCCAGTCGTGTGCGGGGCATGCGCTCGTGTGCCGCCCGGGACGGAGCCCGGCCAAGCCGTATCCGAGCCGTGGTCGTCCCCGGCCTGTTCCTGTCCTCGCCTCTGCCGCTGTCCCCGTTCTCGTTGCCGTTCCTGTCCCCGTGCTCGTGACCGTGCTCGTGACTGCGTCCCCGCTCCCGGAGCGGGGTCCACGGGCACGGAGCGGGGCTCACGCCGGGGCGACCAGCAGCGGTCGCGCCCGCTCGCGCAGCTCGACGACCCGCGGCTCGTCGCCGTACGGCTCCAGTCGGTGCAGGAGATCGCGGACGTACTCCGTCGTCCGCGCCGAGGAGATGCGGCCGGCGACCTCCACCGCGCGGGTGCCCGCCGCGCAGGCCGCGTCGAGGTTTCCGGACTCCAGTTCGGCGACAGCCGACACCACGAGCCGCAGGCCATGCGAGCGCACGAACTCCTCGGTGGGGCAGGCCAGCGCGCGCTCCGTGAAGCGGCGGACCTGGCGGGGGAGCTTCAGATCGCGGTAGCACTCGGCGGCATCGGCCGCGAACCGCTCGTACGTGTAGAAGTCGAGCCAGGACGGGTCGGCGTCGCCCTGTCGTGCACGCTCCAGCCAGCCTTCGGACGCGCGCAGCGCCGCGCCGCAGGCCGGCCCGTCCCCGGCCTTGGCCTGGGCGCGCGCCTCGACGAGCCGGAAGAAGCTCATGGTGCGGGCGGTGGCCAGGCCGCGGTTGCGTTCCAGGGCGGCCTGCGCCAGGTCAACGCCCTCGTCGGCGAAGCCGCGGTACGTGGCTTGCAGGCTCATCGACACCAGCACATAGCCGCCGAGCGGCACGTCGGCCGCGGCGCGCGCCAGCCGCAGCGCCTGGATGTAGTAGCGCTGCGCCGCCTCCTGCTGGCCGGTGTCGAAGGCCATCCAGCCGGCGAGCCGCGTCAGTTCGGCGGTCGCGCCGAACAGCGCGCGGCCGACCTCGTCGCTGTACGCGCCGAGGAGCAAAGGGGCCGCGTCGACCCGCAGGCATTCCGGGACCATGGAGGAACGCCAGTCCCCACCCCCGTATTTGGAGTCCCAGCGCCGGGCGTCGTCCGCGGCCTCGCGTAACTTCGTCACGTCGCTGTGGCCGACGCGCTGCGGCACACCGTCCCCATTTGTCTGATCCTGTGCCGATTTGGGCTCGCGTGCGACAGAGCTGTCGGCCGGGGATATGAGCCAGCGTGAGGCGGGTGTGGCGTACGCCGTGACAGCGAACGATCCGGCCAGACTCTGCCAGATACCGCCACCACCTCGGCGACCGGCGAGATCAAGCCGGTACAGATCGGTCGCCGCGCGCACCGCTTGGCCGATATCCCGTGGGAAGGCGAGGCCCACCTCGGGCGCGGGGTCCGCGTCGGCGAGGCCGATCTCATGGAGTGGGACGGGACGCCCGAGTTTGCTGGCGATGGCCGCCGCGATCAGATGGGGCGCGGCGCCTTGCGGCACCATGCCCTTCGACACCCACCGGGCCACTGACGTCTTGTCGTAGCGGAGCGTCAAACCGCGCTGTGCCCCAAGGTCGTTGACCCTGCGCGCGAGCCCGGCATTGCTGACCCCCGCGAGGGCGAGAACAGTGCCGAGCTTCTCGTTCGGCCCACGTAGCTCCCTAGACATGCGCACCCCTCGACAGCGCCGACGGCCGCCCCGGCATAGGCACGGGGCATTCGTAAACCCAGCGTAGTTCGCCGCATCCCGACCGTTAAGAGGTGATGTACCGGATGGCGAGATTCTGGTCCGTGCCAGGGTGCAGGGCGGGGCATGTGCTCCCGGTGTGTGTGGCTGTGCGCCTACCTGTGCGCTCTGCCCCGCTTCGGATGGGAGCGGTTCCCTTGGTTCCGCGTGGGTCGGCCCGCTATGCCTGGCTGAGCGGGCTGGGGGACACTGCCGCCTCATTCCCCGCGGGCGGCGGAGCGGTCCGGGAGGTGAATGAAGCCTCCCGGACTGTGTTGCCGGGCTCGTCGGCCGAGGCAAGGCGACGGTGGGTGGGAGGGATGTGCGCCACCAAGGCGCTGTCAGACTTTGGCTGAAAGACGCCCCTGCGGCGAGGGCTTTCGCGCGGACTGAAGCTTTCCGTCTGCCCCCTTGCGCCCCTCGCGCCACTCCATGCCGTTCCGCGCCCGGCTTCGGTCGCGCTCCGCGCGCCGGTTGCGTGCTCCGCGTTCGCCCGCTCACGCTCCGTTCGCACCACGTCCGCGTGGTGCCCGCGCCGTGTCGCGAACCGTTCGCGCATAACGCCTGTTTCGGGCACCTCGTTCGTTCCGGCTTGTTCCGGCTCGTCCCGCGACCCGCCCGAATCACGCGCGCGTGGCAGCATTGGCCTTGACGGAGCGGCATCTCGCTGTGGCGATCGGCCCGTTGGAGCGCGCCCACGTACTCCGGACTGGCGTGTTGGCCCCTCCGATGCCGGAAACCGTGGGCTTACTGTGCATGATGACTGCGACTTCTTGGTTGTCCACAGCCTGTGGAGGCGGCGATGCGGTGGTTGGTGGGGTGGGGCAACATCGCCTCGGGGCCGTCCCTCGGCCAGGGCGGCTCCATTCAGCCGGTCGGCGCCCAACTCGTGTGGGGAGACCCCGATCCGCTGTGGGCGGTCGGTGACTGGCGCGCGGACGAGGTACGCGTCGTGCACGCCGACCCCGCCACCCGCCTCGCCGTTCTCGGCTGCTGCGGCGCCAGCGACGACGAACTCAGGACCGGGCTGCTCGCCGCACGCGGTGGCGCCCTCCGCCATCTCACCGCCTGGCCGGGCAGCTATACGGCTGTCGCCCAGGTCGGCCGCCGCGTCACCGTGGCCGCGGACCTGGCCGGCGCGCGCCCCGTCTTCTACACGCCGTGGGAGGGCGGTACCGCCTATGCCACGGCCGCGCTCCCGCTCGCCGACCTCATCGAGGCACAGCTCGACGTCGGTCACCTCGCCGCGCTCCTGGCCTGCCCCGACTCGCCGGAGGCCATCGGCGACGGCACGCCTTACCTCGGCGTACGGCGGGTGCCGCCCGGCCACGCGCTCGTCCTGCGCGGCTCCGCCTCGGACGGCGCCGACCCGGGGGGCGCGGCGCACGGGTCGCGCGACGTGCGCGGCGGATACGGGGCCGGCGGGGCGTATGGCGCGTACGGGGCGTATGGAACGCGTGGCGATCAAGGAGATTACGGTCCCCAGGGCGCGTACGGCTCCCAGAGCGGTCCCCAGGGTGCGTACGGGCCGCAGGGTGCTTACGGGACTCAGGGCGGTGGGGGCGGGCGGCGCAACGGCTCGCCTAGCGGGAACGGCGCGCACAGCGGCTCCCGGGGCGCCTCCCGAGGTGGTTCGCGCGGCGGTTCACGGGACGTCATCGGTTACGAGCCGACCGCCTCGCTCGCCGTCGCGGCTCCCCAGCTCGATCCCGGCAAGGCCGTGGACGGCGTACGCGACGCGCTGATCGAGGCCGTACGAGTCCGGCTCGCGGCCCCACGGCACGCGCCCGAAGGCGAGCAAGGGCCGGGCCTCGACCCCGGCCCCGTCCCCGGAATGGGCCCCGCCGAACGCCGCGCGGCCCGGGGGGCGCCCGCCGCCGGAGTCGGCGCCGACCTGTCCGGAGGCAGCGCCTCCGCCACCCTCGCCCTGCTGGCGGCCGGGCTGCCCGGAGTGCCGGGCACTCCCCTCGGGCACGGCACCGAAGCGGGCGAGCGGCTGCTCGCCGTCACCTTCAACGACCTGGCCGCCGGGGGCGGGCGGTCCCGCGAGGCCGAACTCGAACGCGCCCGCAGCATGGCCGCCAACCCTCGTCTGCACCACGTCGTCGTCGCCGCGGGCGAGGAGGCCCTCCCGTACGCCGCGCTCGATCGCGGCCCACTCACCGACGAACCCGGCCCCGCGCTCATCAGTGCCGAGCGCCACCGCCGCCGCCTCGCCGCGGGCAGCGCGGACCACCTCGTCGGCCACGGCGCCCGCCAGGTCCTCGACGCGCACCCGGCGCGCCTTGCCGACCTCCTCCTCGACCGGCGCCGCCGCCACCTGCTGCGCCCCGCCACGGCACTGGCGCGTGCGGACGGCCCCTCCGCGCACTCCTTCTTCATCCCGTTCACCGTCTACCGCGCGGCGCGCAGACTGGCCCGCACGCCCTACCGCGAGGGCGTCGAAGAGGCCGCCAGCCGACTCCTGGAACGCCGTTTCGGTGAGACCGGTGGCAGGGGCCCGGGCGGCACGTCGGGGAGAGGCGGGGCAGTGGGCGCCTCCCTGGCCGCGCTCGCGTGGTGCAGGCCGGGTCCGGCCGCGCGGTGGCTGACGGGGGAAGCGCTCGCTGAAGTATCGGTTCGCCTGGAGGAGGCGGCGGTCCGCCCCGTCATCCTCCGCCGGCCTGGCGAACGCCGTGCCGATGCCGCGCTCGCCCGGCACGCCGCCGACCACCGGGTCTTCGAACAGGCAGCCGAGGTACGCAGCCAGCGGTTGCACGCGCCCTTCCTGGACAACCAGGTGGTACGGGCCTGCCGCGCGCTCCCCGAAGCGCTCCGTGTGCAGCCAGGGGCGCGCGCCGCAGTGCTGCGCGCGGTCCTCGCCGGGGCGGGCATCCGCGACCTCCCACCGGGCTGGGGCGCGCCGTCGCACGCCTCGAACGCGGTGGCCGCACGGGCCGGTCTGCGCAACGCCATCGACGACCTGACCGTGCTCTTCGACGCCCCGTTGCTGGCCGACGCCGGGCTGGTGGAGGCCCGCGTGGTCCGTAAGGCGCTCCGCGCGGCAGCGGACGGGGAGCGGGTCCCGCTCGACGGGCTCGCCGAGCTTGTCTCCACCGAGCTGTGGCTACGACGTCTGCTGGCGCGCCGGGGCACCTGCTGGACGGGCAGCGCGGCGCCGCGCCAGCGCGCCGTCGCCGGGGGCGTGGCCCCACGGCCGAGCCTGTGACATCTCGCGTCCATACCCGCCGGGTTCGTGCCTGAAGTCGCTGTTGTGCCGGAAGCCGCTGTTGTGTTTGAAGCCGCTGTCGCGTTTCGAGCCGCTGTCGCGTCTGAAGCCGCCGTCGTGGTGTTCGGACCCGCCGTCGTGGTGTCTGAACCCGCCGTAAGGGGGCGCGTGAGAGTGCATGAGCGCGTGAGGGCCTGTCGGCGCGCCTCACGTAAGCGGTAATTCGCTCAGGTAAGCGAGCACAATGACCCCGTGCGGTATCTGATCCTTGGCGTCACCGAGGCATTCGACCATCGTGGGCAGCCGCTGCCCGTCGGTGGTCCCCGTCTTCGCGCGCTGCTCACCTCGCTCGCCTTGCACGCCACTCGGCCTGCCGCAGCACTCGTACCCATCGACGTACTCATCGACGACGTATGGGCCGGTTCCCCTCCGCACGACGCGCCCGCCGCGCTTCAGGCGCTCGTCGGACGCCTGCGCCGGAACATCGGCAAGGACGCCCTGCGGTCCGTCCCCGGCGGGTACCGGCTCGCCGCCACGCCCGACGACATCGATCTGGCGGTCTTCGAACGGCTCGCGAACAGGGGGAGGCGAGCGCTCGACGCCGGGGACGCCGCCACCGCCGCCACCACGTTGCGCGACGCCCTCGGGCTGTGGCGCGGGCCCGCACTCGCCGACCTGCCGGACCGGCAGGCGTCCGCCGCCCGCCCCGACGCGCTGCGCATGACCGCACTGCACCGCCGCATCGACGCCGACCTGGCACTCGGTCAGGGCGCGGAGGTCGTCCCGGAACTGCGCGAACTCGTCGCTGACCACCCGCTCGACGAGCCGTTCCACGCCCAGCTCATCCGCGCCCTCCGCGCGGCGGGCCGGGCAGCCGACGCGCTGGCCGCCTACGAGGAGGCCCGCCGGACCCTCGCCGAACGCCTCGGCACGGACCCGGGCGTGGAGCTGCGGCAACTGCACGCCGAGTTGCTGGGGGGAAGCCCCGGCACGTCCGCGGTGTCGCGGGAGTCCGTACGAGGCGGGGCGGGTTTCGCGCGTGGCGCGGTACGCGGCGTAGCCGACATGGGTGGGACCGGAGCGGACGTAGGTGATGCGGAGGCGCCCGGGCGAGGCCTGGGCGACGGGGACGGTCACGGTGCCGGACAGGCGGCTCAGCCGGGTACCCGGTCCGGCGGCCACCCGACGTCGGCGGGCCGGACACAGGCGAACGGCCAGGCCGGTCATCCACAGGATCAGCCACGCCACCCACCGCGAGGGAACCTGCGGTCCAGACTCACCAGCTTCGTCGGACGGCAGGGCGAGATCCGGGCCTTGCGCCGCGAGCTGCGCGATGCCCGCCTGATCACGCTGACCGGGCCTGGTGGATCGGGCAAGACCCGGCTCTCCGAGGAGACCGCCGCCACCGTCAGCACCGACTACCCCGATGGCGTGTGGATCGCCGAACTCGCCTCACTGGAGCGGCCGGCCGACGTGTCCGGCGCCGTGCTGAGCGCCATCGGCCGCCGCGACACGGCACTGCACACCAGCGGCATCGAGGTGCGGACGGGCATGGACGGGGCGCCCGCGACGGAGCGGCTGATCGAGCACTGCGCGCACCGCCGGCTGCTGCTGCTTCTCGACAACTGCGAGCACGTCATCGACGCGGCCGCCGCACTCGCCGAAACCCTCCTCGCGCACTGCCCCGGCGTCACCGTGCTCGCCACCAGCCGGGAACCGCTGGGCGTGCCGGGCGAGGCCGTGCGCCCGGTGGAGCCGCTGCTGCCCGCGCCCGCCCATCAGCTGTTCGCCGAGCGCGCCGCCGCCGTACGCCCTGACTTCGACCCGGCGCGGGACCCGGACACGGTGGCCGCCGTCGCCGAGATCTGTCGCCGCCTGGACGGGCTGCCACTCGCCATCGAACTCGCCGCCGCCCGCCTGCGCATGCTTTCCCCGCGTCAGATCGCCGATCGGCTGGACGACCGCTTTCGCCTGCTGACCAGCGGCAGCAGGACCGTGCTGCCACGCCAGCAGACGTTGCGGGCGGTTGTGGACTGGTCCTGGGACCTTCTCGACGACCGCGAGCGCGCCGTGCTGCGCCGCGCCTCGTTCTTCGCGGGTGGCTGGGACCTCCCCGCGGCGGAAGCGGTCTGCGCGGACCAGCCGGACCAGCCGGACCAGCCGAACCAGCCGGGCCAAACGAACCAGCCGGACCAGCCGGCCTCCGCAGCCGAACGGCGTGCGGCGTCCGGCCTCCACGCCGCTTCCGGTCCCCGCGTCGCCTCCCGGGACACCGCCGCGCCCGACGGCGAACGCATCGCCTCCGCCGACGTGCTCGACATCCTCGGTGCGCTTGTCGACAAGTCTCTTCTCGTCGTGACGCATCTGCCGCGCTCCGAGGACGGCGTGGGCAGTGACACGCGCTACCGCATGCTGGAGACCATCCACGAATACGCCGCGGAGCGCGTGAAGGAGCGCGTAGCGGCGGGGCCTGCCGGGCGCGCCGAGCGGGCGGCGACCATCCGTCGGCACGCCGCCTACTTCCGCGACATGGCCCAGACCGCCGAGCCCCGGCTGCGCTCCGCCGAGCAACTGCCATGGCTGCGCCGGGTGGAAACCGACCTCGACAACTTCCGCGCCGCGCTGCAGCGGTGTCTGACCCTGCCCGGCCAGGAACAGGAAGCGGGCCGGGACGGGGCCGCCGACCTCCCGGGGCGTCCGCGGTCAGCACGCGAAGAGACCGGGGTGTGGCCTGGTGGGACTCCCGCTGACGGCAGCCGGGACGCCATGGGCGCGTGCGGCGTGAACACCGCGATCGAGATCGTCTTCGGGCTCGGGTGGTTCTGGTGGTTGCGCAACTACCGGGATGAGGGCGGGGCCTGGGTGCGGCGGACGCTGGAGTTCGAGTCCGCGTGGACCCAGAGCGAGTGGGCCCGGGACCAGAGCCTCCCGATGCCCAGCCCGCAGCCGGAGTTCGACCCCGGGCCCCCGCAGGACGACCTGGCGGCCACCGAACGCTACTGGGAGCGGCTCGACCTGCATCTCCTCCTCTACTTCCTGCTCTCCGAGCAGCACAACGCCGAGGTCCTTCGCAGCCCCGGCTCCCTCAAGACCGCCCGCCTTCTGCGCGACGTGTACGGGGCGAACCCCGGTCCGCGCAGCGCCCGCTTCCCGGGACTGCTGTGGCCGTTCGCCGGGTATCTCATCGCCGGGCACGCGGGCGTCACGCCGCTGCTCGACCGTGCCGTGGAGAACTGCCGGACGTACGGGGACGACTGGGCTCTCGGCGTCTCGCTGATGTTCCGCACCCATATGGCCATCGACATGTCGGGCGGCATCGACCGCGCCGACCGCGACTGGACGGAGCTGCGAGCCATCAGCAGACGCGTCGGGGACCGCTGGATGCTCGCCCAGGTGGAGGGCGCCAGTGCGGAGATCTCCGCTGTCCGGGGGCGCTACGCCGAGGCGCGTGCCTCCTACCAGGAGGCACTGCGTCTCGCTCGCGAACTCGAAGCCTTCACGGAGACCCCGTTCCTCATCGCCCGGCTGGCCGAGTTGGCCTACAGCTGCGGTGATCCGGTGGGTGCGGCGACGTTGCTCGATCAGTCGGACGAAGAGGCGGAGCGCTATGGAAGCGGGGACGCGCAGGCTTTCAGCGAGGCGCTGCGTGCCGTCATCGAGTTGTCGTTGGGTCGTGTCGAGAACGCGCGGACCATGTGCGAGATGGCGCGTGCGGCCGCGGAGCGATGGTCGCCGCCTCCGCAGTTCGACGTGCTGCTGAGCGCCGTCGAGGCACGCGTGAAGGCGGCCGTAGGCGATGCGAGGGGCGGGTTGCGGATCGTACGCGAAGCCCTCGGGCGGGGCATCGAGGCGCAGTGCACGGAATCGCTGCTCGCGCAGGTCACCGAGAGCACCGCCCACATACTCGCCGGGGCCGGTGAGTTCCGCGCGGCAGCGCAGGCGCTTGGCGCGGCCGATGGCTGGCGCGACGGGCTGCCGCGTACGCCGATGCTCACGGCCGAGGTGGGCAAAGTCGGCAGGGCGGGGCGGAGCGCACTGGGGCGTGAGACGTTTGACGCCCTACGCGCCGAAGGCGCCGGGCTGACCGCCGAACAGGTGGTCAAGCTCCTCGACGAGGTCATCGGCGACACCGGCGCCGCCCCCGGGCCCACCACCGAGCCGTAGCCAGCCGACTGCGGGCGACGCGGGCGTACGCGAACGACAAGGCACGCAAACCTGGGCAGGCACCCGCCACTCCACCGAGCGCAGCCCCCTGGACGGGCACCCGCAGGGCCGTGCGGGTCCGCGCGGGCCGGTGACGTATCAGACAGGCTCACGAACGGCAGCTGATGCGCGACTCCGCCCAGTCGCCCAACGTCGCCAGGCCGAAGACGGAGTGCGGCTCGACAACCAGCCGGATCGTCTCGTGCCCGGCCAGTGGCACACGCACCGGGATGGCCGGGCGGCCCGCGCGCACCACGCCCGACCGCCACAGCCGCACCGAGTCCCCGTAGACCGAGAAGCGCGCGGCGCCCACCCCGTGCGTCAGATCATCGACACCGACGACTGCGTCGTACGTCGTGCACGCACGGTTGAGGTCGATCGTCACGGACGACGGGGCGTGGACCGTCGCCCCGTGCCTGAAGCGCTTGCCGTCGACCGACAGGCCGTCCCGCTGCCACAGCGGGCTGCTGCCCGCGAGCCGCACTTCCGGCTTGCTGCCGTCACCGACGCCGCCGTACTCCAGCCGGTTCAGCTGATAGACCGCCGGGGCCGGGGCGGGTGGTGTCGGCGTCGGGGTCGGTTTCGGAGGGGTGGGCGTGGGCGTAGCGGGCGGGGTCGGGGTCGGGGAGGGCCTCGGGGGAGTGGGGCTCGGGGTCGGCTGCGGAGCCGGGCTGGCGGGGGGCCGGGTCGGTGTGGGGGACGGCTTGGGCCGCGGTGGCTTCGGCTTGGGCTTCGCCGACGGAGCAGGCGGTGGCTTGGGCCTGGGCTCGGCGTCGGGTGGTGGCGGGGTGGGCTTCGGCGAGGGCTTCTGCGGCGCGACAGGGACGGCGGACGACGGCTTGGCCTCCGGCTTTCTCGGTGGCTCGGAACCGCCCGACAGGGCGTAGGCGAGGATCGCGCCCGCTGCGACCGCCACCCCCGCCGCGATACCGGCCTTCGCCGGGGCCCCCAGCCCTTCGCCGGCCGCCCCACCCGCGGACCCGGCACTGCTCTCCGCGCCCGCTGCTCCGCCGCCTGCCGCCCCGCCCGCCGCTCCGCCGGTGGCGGCCGCCGCACCGGTCGCTGCCCCGGCCCCGGCGACGCCCGCCCCGACACCGGCGGCCGCCTTGGCCGAATACCCCGCGGCGAACCAGCCGATGACCGCGATGGGCAGCAGCTCGCGCAGCCGCTCGTTGACGTCCGCGACCTCAAGCGCCGCCATCCGGCACTTCGCGCACTCCGCCAGATGCTTACGCAGCCCCCGCTCGGCGCGCATCCGCAGCCCACCACGGGCGTACGCGCCGAGCCGGTCGGCGTAGCGGGCGCAGTCGCCTTCCGCCGCCTGCGCCGTGTTCACATGGGCCTGGAGATACGCCTGCTTGAGCTTCTCCCGTGCCCGGTGGGCCAGTACCGCCGTGGCGTTGTCGGTCAGACCGAGCAGCGGCGCCACGTCGCACAGCGGCTCCTCCTCGACCGTGGTGTGCCACAGCACCGTCTGGTAGTGCTCGGGCAGGCTTCGGAACGCCTGTACGGCCAGTGACTGGTCGGCCTCGTGCATCGCCCGCACGTCCGCGCCCACGTCGAGCCCCGACCCGGCCGTCCGCTCCTGATGCGCGGCGGGGCGGGCCGCCGAATCGGCGAACACGGCGAAGTCCTCGACGAGCTGTTCCCGCTTGGCTGTCTTCGTCCAGGCCGCGGCGACGCGGCGCACCGTCGTCAGCAGGTACGCGCGCACCGCCGTGTCAGGACCGGCGCCGCCCCGGACGGCTTGCAGGGTGCGGGCGAACACCTCAGCCGTCAGGTCATCAGCGGTATGCGCGTCCCGGCAGCAACTACGGGCATAGCGGCGCACCGCGTCGGCGTGCCGCCGGTACAGCTCCTCGTACGCGCTCATATACGCGCTGCCGTACGCGCTCCCGTACGCCTCACTGTCACGGTCGCTCGCTCGCATGCGCGCCAGCAACTCGCGGTCGGAAGCGGGAACGTCTGCCTCTCCCGTGCCGCTTGTTCCCCCTCGGTCCGACTCCCTGCCGACCGCTCCTGCCTCGCCCCCTGCCGACGCTGTGTCAGCCGACCCGAGCCCCGCCGACGCACCCGCGCCCGCTCCGGCGTCCGAGCTGGTCCCCGGGCTCGCCCCGCCGCGCCGGTGTCGGCCGGCTCGCTGCTGAGGAACGCTGGGATCGGCGGTGGCAGCCGCGTCCGCGATGCCCTCTTCCTCGTGACCGCGTGGCTTGCCTGGTCCCTCAGCGCCCATACAGGCAGCCCCCGTACGTGCCGACATTCTCGAACACCGGGAAGAGTGCCACAGCCTTTACGGGCTGGTCCCCGTCTCACCCGGCAACCACCCTTCCGGGGGCAATTCGCCAGGTAGAGCTCTATCGTTCACCCGAACGGGGAAGGCTTCAGGGTCGCCCACGAACGCCCGCGCCAAGAGGCACGCAGCGATGTGTGGCCGACCCACCGCCCAAGGTCCCGGGCCGAGATCCAGGGGAAGGCCACCCCGTCGGACCAGCCGAAGCGGCGGGACCGGCCGAGACACCCGGACCAGCCACAGCGACCGGCCCGCCGAGACCGCGCGCAAGGCCCGCCCCAGAGCCAGGCTCGCGGGGCGGGGCACGCGTCAGGCCGTAGGACGCGTCAGACGCTTCAGACCGTAGGACGTGACCGAAGGCCGTCGAGCAGGATGTCCAGCAGCCGCGTCGAAGCCGCGGCCTGCTGCGCCGCGTCCGGAAGCGACGGGGCCGCCGTCGCTATCACCAGCAGCACATCGGCGACCGTGACGTCCGCCCGCAGTTCGCCTGCCGCCCGTGCACGCTCCACGAGCTTGCCGACGACCTCAAGCAGCGCCGTGGCCCCGCCGTCGTCCTGGACGGACGCCTGGCCGGGCCCGCCACCGACCCCGGCCTGAACCGCGCCGGACGACGCGGACGGTGCGGCGGCCACCGGAGCGACAGCCGCGACCGGGGCGACACCCGGCATCGGGCCGCCGCTGTGCGTGGCACCCTCCAGCTGGCTGGGCGTGGAGCGCTGCTCCACGAGACGCAGCTCAGGCGCGGGCGGCGTCGGCTGCCGCTGATGCGGCACCCGGGCTTCCTCCGCGTCCACATCGACGCCCACCCGCAGCACCTGCGGCGGCAGCAGGCGACCGGCGCCCGAAGCCACCGACGTACGCAAGAACCGCGACAGCGCCGACCACGGCTCTTCCTCTTGCCGGAGGGCGGCGCGAGCCTGGTCTGTCAGCCGCGCGGTCTCCTCCTCGGCTATCCGGCGCACCAGCACGTCCTTGCTGGGGAAGCGCCGATAGACCGTCCCGACCCCTACTCGGGCCCGGCGCGCCACGTCTTCCATGGGCGCTCCGTAACCCAGCTCCCCGAAGACCTCGCGGGCAGCCCGCAACACATGCTCAAGATTGCGCTGTGCGTCGACGCGCAGCGGCGTATTGCGGCCATTGCCGCCGTCCGATGCCGCAACAGTGGATGACCAATGAGAACTCTGAATGTGCATAACCGATCCCCCGGTAATGACGTCTCCCCCCGGAGACTCCCCGCCCTGACCGTCGAGGCTGTGTCGACACCCCGACGAAGTACGAACATAGTTGAGCCCAGGTCAAGAATGAAGGGGTAGTTCCGTCCGGAGCGCCCCCCGATCGGAGTACGCGGCCGATCTCTCCCGATTCGCGACCCGTTCGGCACCCCGCGACCCGCCGCTGACCTGCGTACCTTCCGTAGAACTTACCGAACCGCAGCCTCCGCTTTCCCGCTGGCCTCCGGTCACACATTTCGTCGAGCCTGTGGACAAAGCTGAGCTGTCGGTGCGTCATGGGAGGGTGAAGGAACCCGCGCGCATTCTTGTTGTCGGCGGTGGCTACGTCGGGATGTACACCGCGCTGCGCCTCCAGCGGAAGCTGAAGCGTGGCGAGGCGCAGGTCATCGTGGTCGACCCCGAGCCCTATATGACCTACCAGCCGTTTCTGCCGGAGGCGGCGGCTGGTTCGATCTCTCCACGCCATGTGGTGGTGCCGCTGCGCCGCGTCCTACCGAGATGCCAGGTGGTCATCGGCGAGGCAACGGCCATCGACCACGGGAAGCGAACGGCGTCCATCACGACCCTCGCCACGGCCGAGGAAGGCACCGGCGCGATCGAGATTCACTACGACGAGCTGGTGCTCGCGCCCGGTTCGGTCGCCCGGACCCTCCCCATCCCAGGATTGGCCGAATACGGAATCGGTTTCAAGACGGTGGAGGAGGCCATCGGGCTCCGGAATCACGTCCTTGAGCAACTGGACATCGCCTCTTCAACACGTGATCCAGCCATCCGTGACGCCGCTCTCACCTTTGTTTTCGTCGGCGGCGGGTACGCGGGCGTCGAGGCGCTCGGCGAGTTGGAGGACATGGCGCGCTATGCCGCCCGCTATTACCACAACATCTCGCCCGATGACTTGAAATGGGTGCTCGTCGAGGCCACTGGCCGCATCCTCCCCGAGGTCGGCGAGGAGATGGGCCAGTACGCCGTACGGGAGCTGCGCGGCCGCAACATCGACGTACGTCTGAACACGCGCCTCGACTCGTGCGAGGAGCGTGTCGCCGTGCTGAGTGACGGCTCCCGTTTCCCAGCTCGCACGCTCGTGTGGACCGCGGGCGTCAAACCGCACCCGATCCTCGCCGCCACCGACCTGCCGCTGAACGACCGCGGCCGCCTCGCCTGCACCGCCGCGCTGCGCGTCGACGGCACCGAACACGCCTGGGCGGCGGGCGACGCGGCAGCGGTCCCCGACCGCACGTCGGACACGCCCGGTGCGGAGTGCGCCCCCAACGCCCAGCACGCCGTACGCCAGGCCAAGGTCCTCGCCGGCAACGTGCTCGCCTCCCTGCGCGGCCAGCCGCTCACCGACTACGAGCACAAGTACGTCGGCTCCGTCGCCTCACTCGGCCTGCACAAGGGCGTGGCGCATGTCTACGGGCGCAAGCTCAAGGGCTACCCCGCCTGGCTGATGCACCGGATCTACCACCTCAGCCGGGTGCCGACCGTCAACCGCAAGGCCCGGGTGCTGGCCGAATGGACCCTGGCCGGGCTGTTCAAACGGGAAATCGTCTCGCTGGGCTCGCTGGAGAACCCGCGAGCCGAGTTCGAACTCGCCGCCGGGACCGGCCGCCATCCCGAAGCCAGCTGAGATGCGCGACGGAACGAGCCGCCGGAACGCCCGTACGGGCTGGCGGGAGAGACACCGGGCCGGGCACGGACCGGATGGCCGGGAAGGACGTCGCGCGGGACGTCCGGAGGAAAACCGGGAGGGCGGCCGGGCCGCCACAGGCGGAGCCGGGAACTCCCACGGCATGACTGGCGTCTGACGGATGTCAGTCCGGTCGGTCACACTGGTCGTGTGACCATGGGTGGGCTTGTATCTGCGAAGAGTGACAATCACGAGGTTTTGGACGTTTGCTGCATTCCCCTGGGGGCCGTGCCCCACACTGCTGTCCGCCACCCCGCGCTGGCGCGCTGCTCCGCCACGACCTCGCGAGGTAATCCTCAGTGAACTTCACGCGCTGGAGCGCCCGACTCCCTGGAACACAGCGCCGCGCCGCCCGCAGCGACCGCGCCGCGCGGCCCTCGCAGCCGACGTCGTCGGGCAGCGGCTCGGTGCCTGCCGCCCGAGGTGAGCGCACGGACGCGGCGTCGCGTGCCGAGCCCACGCCGAGTGCCCGGCCCGACGCCTCCGAGATCCCCACGCTCGAAGAGCTGTCCGTCCAGACGCTGCTCAGCCAGGTCCCGGCCCCCGTCGCCGTGGTGTACGGGCCTGACCACCGCATCGCGTACGTCAACGACGCGTACGCCTCCCTTTTCGGTACCCGTGTCACCGGCCTGCCCGCGCGCGAAGCGCTCCCCGAGCTACAGGAGATGGGGCTGCTGCCGCTGATGGACCAGGTCCTGCGCAGCGGCAAGCCGCGTACGGTCAAGTCCCGCCGCGTCCCCAAGGACGTCCCGGCCGCTCTGGCGGCAGCGGCGGCCCACGACCGGCCGGCGGCCAAGACGGACGGCTCGTCGGCGTCCGATTCCCCGGGCGAGCCACCGGAAGCGGGCCCGGCAGCGAGGCAGGACGCGGGCGCGGGCACGCGTACGGGCGCGCCCGTGAAGACGTCCACCGCGTCCCCGGACCTGGGCGGAGGCGAGGCCCCCGGCGCGTCCTCGGCGTCCAGCCGTCAAACGCTCACCGAGTCCCTTACGGAGACGGACACAGGCACGGACACGGACACGGACGCATATCCCCCTGCGGAGGCGGCATCCGCGCATACGGAGACGACATCGTCCGCCGAAGTGACGCCCCGCGGGACCGCCTCGGTGCCGGCCCGTATGACCCGTACGAACAAGGCCACGAGCACGGCCACTGCCGCCCCCGTGCCCGGCCCCACCCGCCCGGACACGTCCACCGCGTCTCCCGAGGACCGAGCCGGTACGACGACGGGCCGAGCCGGTACGACCGCGGACACCGCTGCCCCGGCCGCCGACCCGCTGACCCAGGCCGCCGCCGACCCGCTGGTGGACGATCCTCTGCTCGAAGCGGCCATCGATGCCGTGACAGGGTCCGCGACCGGCCCGCGTACGGGCGGGGCAGCCGATGGAGGGACGAAGCAGGGCGGCCGAGGCGCGTTGCTTTCCGGTGGCGTACGTCCTGAACCCGCGGGTGCGGGGCCTGTCGTCGCAGGGCCCAGCCCCCGCACCCGTGACAGCTACTACACGTTCACCTGCACACCCATCGAGGTGGCGCTCCCGCCCACCGCCCACGCCGCATCGGCCCCGGCGCCGAGCCCGGACCCCGGCCCGGGCGCGGCCGCTACCGAAGACGCCCCCGACGGTAGCTCCGAGCCCGCTTCCACACCCGCTCCCGCCACCGCCTCCGGTCACGACAAGCCGTCAGCTTCCTACCGGGGTGTCCTCGTCTTCGCCGCCGATGTCACCGACCAGGTCGAGGCGGTCGAGCGACTGCGGGTGAGCGAGCGCCGCCAGCGTGAGGCCGCCGTCACCCTCCAGCGCAGCCTGCTCCCGCAGGAGCTTGAGCAGCCCGACGACCTGCGCGTCGCCGCTACGTACCAGCCGGGCGGCACGGAGGCCGCGGTCGGTGGCGACTGGTACGACGTGATCACCCTCGGCGCCGGGCGCACGGCCCTGGTCATCGGCGACGTCATGGGCCGCGGCCTGCGAGCCGCCGCCGTCATGGGACAGCTGCGCACCGCTGTCCGCGCGTACGCCCGGCTCGACCTCCCGCCGCACGAGGTGCTGCAACTGCTCGACGGGCTGGCCGCCGAGATCGACGCCAGCCAGATCGCCACCTGCGTCTACGCGGTCCACGACCCGAACGAGGGCCGCCTGGTCTACGCGTCCGCCGGGCATCTGCCGATCCTGGTCCGGGACCCTGACGGCACGGTACGGCGAGCCGCCGAGCCCACCGGGCCGCCGCTCGGCACGGGCGGCTGGCTGCACGCGTCGGCTTCTCTTCCGCTCGCGCCCGGATCGAGCGCTGTCCTCTATACAGACGGCCTGGTCGAGCGGCGGGACAAGGACATCGACGACGGCGTGGCCGAGCTTGAGCGCGCCTTCGCCGGTGCGACCGGCTCGCCCCAGGTGATGTGCGACCGGCTGATCCGCGCGCTGGGCATCACCGCCGAGCACGACGATGACGTCGCCGTCCTGGTCCTTCAGCACCCCGCTCGTACGGGCCACGACGCGGAGCTGTTCCACAACGCCGCGCTGGAACTCCTCGGCGGTGTCGAAGCGGCACCCCGCGCCCGTGCCTTCGCCTCCGGCGTCCTCGCCAGCTGGCGGTTCCCCGCGGAGCTGCGCGATCTCGGTGTGCTGGCCGCCAGCGAGCTCGTCGCCAACTCCCTCCAGCACGGCACACCCCCGATGCGGCTGCGCCTGCGGCGCACCGACCGGCGGCTGATCATCGAGGTGACGGACGGCGACGACCACCTGCCGAGGCGCCGCCGTGCCGAGCCCGCGGACGAGGCCGGACGCGGGATCTCGATCGTGGCCACCATCGCCTCGTCCTGGGGATCGCGGCGCACGCCCGACGGCGGTAAAGCGGTCTGGTGCGAATTCGCCCTGCCCCGCCGCTGACCCCGGATCGGCTGGTCAGACGGCGGTCGCCACCGCATCGGCGTCCGCGCGAGCCCGTGGCGCGGTGACGGCGTCAGCGCCGGCCGACTGTCCGCGCGGAGCGGGCACCGGTGCGACCGGGCCCGCGTGCGGGTTGTCCTGGTCCGGCCGCAGACGGCGCCCCATCCGGAGCGCGAGCCAGCTGATGCCCAGCGAGCAAGCGATGAGCATCGCGATGTACGCCACGTACAGCCCGCCTCCGGCCATGAGGCCGCCCACCGCGGGGCCGACCGCCAGCGCCAGCTGCTTGACCAGGGCGAACGCGGAGTTGTACTGCCCGATCAGCGACGAAGGGGCCAGGTCGGCGACCAGTGGCGCCACGGTCGGCGACAGCATGGCCTCGCCGAGTCCGAAGAGCGCGTACGTCGAGATGATCGCGGCGGTCGCCATGGCCTGGCTCCCGTGCACGAGCCCGGAGGCCCCGGCCATCACCCAGGCGACCGTCCAGATCAGACCGACCAGGGCGATGACGCGGCTGCGACGCCTGCGCTCGACCAGTTTGAGCACGACGAACTGCGCGATCACGATGACAGCGGTGTTCGCGGCCAGGGCGATGCCCAGCGTCGCGGGGGAGATCCGGGTGACCTCCACGGCGAATGCCGAAAGGCCCGACTCGAACTGCCCGTAGCAGGCGAAGAACATCACGAAGCCCAGCACGCACAGCTGCACCATGGACCGGTCGGCGAGCAGCGCCCGCATTCCGCCTTCGGGCCGCTCGCCGGTCGGCACGGCGTCCTCGACCTTCGCCACATGAGGCAGCCGTACGGTCGCGATCGCGGCGCCGAGCACGAGGAACATCACGGACTCGATGGCGAACAGGCGGACGAAGCTCGACGGGTGCGCGGTGTCCACGAGCAGCCCGCCGAGCAGACCACCGAGGCCGAGGCCGAGGTTGTTGAGGAAGAACTGCGTCGCGAAGGCCCGCGAGCGGGTCTGCGGCGTGGAGCACCACACGATCATCGTCGCGAGTGCGGGCTGGATCACCGCGATGCCCGCGCCGAGCATGCCCGCCGCGGCGATCACATACGGCTCCGTGGACGCAAGCCCGAGGCCCAGCGATCCGATGGCGGCGGCGACCGTGCCCACGATGGCGACGGGCAACGGCCCTCGCCGGTCGATGGTCCGACCGGTGAAGGGCAGAACGGCAAGCGCGGCCACCGCGAACGTCGCGAGCACCACGCCCGCGGTGCTCGCTCCAAGATCGCGTACCTGCGCCACATAAATGAACAGGAACGGGACAGTGAAGCCGTTGCCGAACGCGCTCAGCGCGTTGCCCAGCTGAATCCGGCGCAACGCGGCGCCCATCGCGGTGGTCACACTCACCTACCTAGGTCGTGTCGAAGGGTGAAAGGGGGACAGCTGAAGCCTGAAGACTTCAGAGTTAAAGTTCGATGCTTAAGAGTACACAGGGAAGGAGTTCAATGCCAATGAGTTGCGTGTCATACTGCGCGGCATGCCTGAGACACCGGCCCCGACCGGGGACCCGAGCGAGCCGACCCTTGAGGAACAGATCGCGGCTTATCAGCGAGAGTTCCAAGACCTGGACCCCCAGGTGGAGCAGGTCGTCTCCGCCCTCCAGCGCCTGAACCGGCGCATGAACGTCGCGTACGGCCGCCAGACCGCGACCCTTGGCATCAGCAACACCGAGTGGGAGGTCCTGAAGGCCCTTGTCCTCTCCGGAGCGCCCTACCGGCTGGGCCCCGGCGACCTCGCCAAGCGGCTCGGGCTGACTCCGGCCGCGATGACGCACCGCATCGACCGCATGGCGAGCGAGGACCTCGTGACACGGGAGCGCGACGAGAACAACCGCGTCCGGGTGATCGTGGAGCTGACCGACCGGGGCCGCGAGCAGTGGCTTGAGGCGATGCGCATGGCGTCCGTCTTCGAAGAGGACCTGCTCCAGGACCTGTCCCCGGCGGAGCGCGGCCTCCTCGGCGAGCTGCTGACCCGCCTGCTGCGCCGGGTCGAGGACGCCCAGCCGGACGCGGGCGGCCGCCTAAAAGACCTTGACTGACCGAGGTTGACACGCATGGGGCTCGTCCGTAGTGTTCTCCGAGTTGCCACGGCGCCGTAACGGTTCTGTGGCGGCCACTCACGCCGCACCGGCGGCAAACCATTACCGCACGGCCTCCCTACGGGATGGATTTCGGCATGCTGAAATCCGAACGAAAGCCTCGATTATGAGGCACCGGGGAAATCCGCTAAAGTAGTGATCACGCCGGAAGGCGCGAAACAAACCCCCC
>NZ_JBWLKN010000023.1:0-130161 GCF_059026195.1 Streptomyces sp. A01
ACCCCGGCCCCTTCACCATCCACACCCGATGGATCGAAACCGAGTTCACCAACACCATCACCCCCTACACCCCCACCGACGACGACACCGAAACCCCCAGCCGCGAAACCGTCATCGTCGAGGTCGGCGGCAAACGCCTGGAAGTCTCCCTCCCCGCCTCCCTCGGATTCGCCACCGCCACACCCAACGGCGGAGGCAAGAAGACCCCGCGTAAGCGCCCGACCAGCGCCGGGTCCGCCGCTACGGGGGAAACCCTCGCTTCGCCGATGCAGGGCACCATCGTCAAGACGGCGGTCGAGGAGGGGCAGCGGGTGGCGGAGGGCGAGCTGGTCGTCGTCCTGGAGGCCATGAAGATGGAGCAGCCGCTCAACGCCCACCGCTCCGGCGTCATCATGGGACTGACAGCCGAGGTCGGCGCTTCCGTCGCTTCGGGTGCCGTGATCTGCCAGATCACGGGTGAATAGCGACCCAGAAGGAGTGTGAACCCGTGGTCAGACCTGTGGTCCGCAGGGATGCCGAGCCGGTGACCGAGCAAGCGGTGCGGAGTCTGGGCGGGCACGACCACGTCTCCACGGTGGCGGTGCGGGTGCCCCCGGGGACGAGCACCAGCGACTTCACCCAGGCCATGATGAGCTCACCGCCCGGCTGGGTGGTGCGCCTGCTGCAGGTGCGGGACAAGATCGTCGCGCCGTTCGGCCTGAAGGTCGGCGACACGGCGGCGCCCACCGGAATCGCCCCCGGCGAGCGGCTCGGCCCGATGCGGGTGCTCACCGTCTCCGCCGATGAGGTGATGGGCGGCAAGGACGACAAGCACCTCAGCTACCGCTGTGTCTTCGTCGTACGGGAAGGCGCGCACGGCACCGAGGGGGTGTGCACCACCGTGGTCCGCTACCACCGGAAGGCCGGGCGGATGTACTTCCGCACCATCGAGCCCTTCCACCACCTCATCCTGACGAGCATGGCGCGGCGCGGCGCCACGGCTGCCGTCTGACACAAGCCACGCCCCCCCGCGCGGGCACGCGGCGGTGCCACGCCTACGCGGGCACCCACACTGCCTCGCCCGCGCAGGCGTACGACGCACTCGGGCCAGGCCCCCGCTCGGAAAGCGGGAGCCTGGCCCGGCTCTGACGACAGACGCGTGTGTCCTGGAGGTCGAATCAGAGGTCGAACTCCGTGGGCTCGATACCGACCGCGAAGCACGCCTCGCGGACGACACCCTGCTCCGACTTGTCGAAGTCGCCATCGGCGCCGCCGATGACGATGCCGATCTGGATCACGGCACGCGCCTCGGTGGGCTTCTTCTGCACCTTGCCGATCGTCTGCAGCACGCCGACCTTGCCCATGGCGAAGTCCTGGGTCAGCTGGTTCACGTAGTCGTTGAAGCGCCGCTGCAGATCGTCGGCGGGGAAGTTCCGCAGCACGTCGTTGGAGGCGATCAGGGAAGCGACACGCTGCCGCTCGGCCGGGTCCACGGAGCCGTCGGCCGCCGCGACCAGTGCGCACATCGCCATGCTGGCGTCCCGGAACGCTCCGCTCTTGAGGTCGTTCTTCTTCGACTGCAGCTGGGTCTGCATCGTCTGGGCGGAATCCTTCAACCGGTCCCACAGGGCCATGAGCTGTCTCCTCGCGCGTTACGCGGGTCGGGGGTAGAGATGATCCTCAGAACAAACTGCTGAACCGGGTAGAGAAGTTCCCCAACAGCTGCCGAATGGCTGAACCGTCTCGTCCGCCGCCCCGGCTTCCTGCCCGTTCCGCCCCCGCCCGAGGCGCCGCGGGCCCTGGTCACCGGGGCCGAGCCGCCGTACTCAGCTGGCCAGCGGGTCGAGGTGCAGCGGTGTGATTTTGCCCTCCAGCATCGCGCCCAGGCCCTCCACGGCGCAGGTGTCGGGGTGCTCGGCGATGCGCGTGGCCACGCCCGTGCCCTGGGACAGCATGTCGTCGAGCCCGGCCAGCAGCGCACTGCCGCCGGCGAGCATGATGCCCCGCTCGGCGAGATCGGCGACCAGGTCGGGCGGGCAGCGGCGGAGGACGGTACGGATCGCGTCGAGCACCCCCGTCAGCGGGGCGCGCATGGTCTCCCGGACGTCCGCCAGCTCCACCCGCACGGACCTCGCCTGTCCCGTGGCCACGTCCCTGCCGTGCACCTCGGCGCCCCTGAGCACGGCATGCAGCGGGCCCGCCGACTGGCTGGGCAGCAGCAGCTCATGTTCCGTACGCAGATGCTCCCTGACCGCCTGGTCGATCATGTCGCCGCCGACCGGCACCTTCTCGGCGGCCACGATCGCCCCGAGCGACAGCACCGCCACCTGCGTGGAGGTCGCCCCGCACACCACGATCATCGTGGCTTCCGGCTGCTCGACGGGCAGACCGCAGCCCACGGCGGCGGCGATGAGGGTGTCGACCAGCTCGACCCGGCGGGCGCCGAGACCGCACAGCGTCTCGACGGCGGCGCGCTGCGCGAGCGGGTCGGCCTCATGGGAGACACAGATGGCGGCGCGCAGCATCGGCTTGCGGCGCCAGACGCGGCGGATCTTGTCGCCGATGAAGAACCGCAGCATGCGCTGGGCGATGTCGATGTCCACGACGGTGCCGCCGCTGACCGGGCGGACGACGCGGATGTGCCCCGGCGTGCGGCCGGTCATCCGCTCGGCCAGGTCGCCGACGGCGATCAGCGAACCGGTGTGGGTGTTGATGGCGGCTACGGTCGGTTCGTCGACGATGAGGCCCGTCTCCTTGAGATAGACCCGTGTCCGGGCAGCACCGAGGTCTACCGCGACGGAACAACGGCGTAGCCGCTCAAGACTGAGACTCACGAAGGACTCTCCTCTGGTGGGCGGTGCGGGACCGCCCGCCCGGCGGTCCCCTCGGCCATCGTGCGCGCCCCCCGGCGCCGCCGCATGCGGGACTGGGCCAGGCGGGCGAGCGGCTCCGCCGGTCCGGTGACCGCCTCAGCGGCATGACGGCACGCCAGCTGACCGCCGCTCACCCCGCGCGTCGCGCCCGCCGGGAAGCCCGCACACCAGCCGCCCTCCCCGGCGGGCGAAGACCCGCCCGCGCGGCGGATCGGCGGTCGCGGCGCAGGCTCAGCCCCTTCCGCGCCGCCCTGGGCGGGGAAGCCCGGCGAGGCTCAGGGAGGCCCGGGCAGGACGGGCCCACCGCCCGGCCCCAGGCTCACCCCTTCGCGTCGGCGTAGCACTCGACCACCGCCGGAGTGAGGGGAAAGCGGACGGGAGTGTCCCCGAAGGCGATACGGCCCGCGAGGTCGCCCGCCGCCTGGACGGCCTCGGTCACCTGGGCGGCCTCCTCCTGCGGGCAGTGCACGATCACCTCGTCGTGCTGGAAGAAGACCAGCTCGGCAGTCAGCGGGGCGAGGGACTGCCGTAGCGCGGCGAGCATCAGCAGGGCCCAGTCCGCCGCGCTGCCCTGTACGACGAAGTTCCGCGTGAACCGGCCACGGGCCCGCGCGCTCGCGCTGCTTCCGTACGCGGCGGAGGCGGGAGCGTCCTCCTGGGGGAGTCCGGCCTCCTCGGTGTCGGGCGTGGCCGACACCGGCGGGCAGGTGCGGCCGAGCCAGGTCCGTACGAGCCGTCCTTCCTCTCCGGCGCGCGCCGCGTCGTCCACGTAGGCGACGGCGGCGGGGAAGCGGCGGCGCAGATCCGCGAGGTGTTTCAGGGCGTCGCCCGAGGTCTGCCCGTAGATGGCGCCGAGGAGCGCGAGCTTGGCCTGCGCGCGGTCGCCGGAGAAGGCGCGGTCGGACAGCGCCGCGTACAGGTCGCGGGTGCTGCCGGCGGCCGCCATCAGGCCGGGGTCGCGGGAGACGGCGGCGAGCACGCGCGGCTCCATCTGCTCGGCGTCGGCGACGACCAGCCGCCAGCCGGGGTCGGCGACGACCGCGCGCCGCACCACCTTCGGGATCTGCAGCGCGCCGCCGCCATGGGTGGTCCAGCGGCCGGAGACCGTGCCCCCGGGCAGGTACTCGGGGCGGAAGCGGCCGTCACGCACCCACGACTGGAGCCAGGCCCAGCCATGCGCGGTATGCAGGCGGTAGAGCTTCTTGTACCGCAGCAGCGGCTCCACGGCGGGGTGGTCGACGGCTTGCAGCTCCCAGGCGCGGGTGGAGCTGACGGGCACCCCGGCGCGGGCGAACGCCTTGACGATGTCGGCGGGCAGGTCCGGCCGCACGCGGGTGCCGAAGGCCTGGGAGACCTCGTCGGCGAGATCGACGAGCCGCCGGGGCTCAAGCCCGCCCGGATAGCGCTCGCCCAGCAGCTCGTCCAGCAGCGCCCGGTGTACGTCGGCCCGCCAGGGCACCCCGGCGCGGCGCATCTCGGCGGCGACGAGTTTGCCCGCCGACTCGGCGGTGATGAGCAGGCCCATCCGCGCCGGGTGCGCGGTGGCCTGAGCGCGGGTCAGCTGGTCGGCGTAGACCTCAAGCAGGGCTCGCAGCGGGTCGGTGCCGGGCGGGAGCGGCGGCGGCCCGGCATCGAACAGGGACGGCTGGGTGTCGGCGCCGCGCAGGGGCGGGTCCTCAGGCACGGGCAGGCCATGCAGGCGCGCCCACGCCGCCGCGAGCGACCGCGGCTGCCGCCCCCACTGCCCCTCGTACCCGAGGAGGAGCGTCTCGGCGACCTCCGCGTCGTAGCACCGCTGGACGCGCACGCCCGCGTCGAGCAGCCGCCCGTACAGCTCGGCGGTCGACCGCCAGACCCAGCGCGTCACCTCGGGCCGGGCACGGACGGCCGCGATGAGGCTGGGCTCGACGCGGACCGGCCCCTGGGGCCGGCCCGCGTCATCGACGGGGCAGAGACGAACACCCCCGTCGTCCGTCTCCGCCACCGCCCATCTCATGGACAGAAGTCTTGCAGGGGGGTCTGACAATCACGGTGGGACCGTCATTAGAAATGGGACCCATTTTCATATAGCGTGGCTCCGTACCCTCACCGACACCCCTGGAGACCAGCGATGGCCGTCCCCAAGCGCAAGATGTCCCGCAGCAACACCCGGCACCGCCGCTCGCAGTGGAAGGCCAACGCCCCCCAGCTGGTGCCGATCACGGTCGAGGGCCGCGAGATCAAGGTGCCGCTCCGGCTCGTACGGGCCTACCAGCGCGGGCTCATCCAGCCCGAGGACTGACGGACCATGACCGACCGGCCCACGACTGACCAGGCCGCCCGGCCGCCCGCGCCCGCGCCGGGAGCGGGCACGGCGGAGGCCGCGGCGCTGCCCGTGACCGTCCTCTCCGGATTCCTCGGCTCCGGCAAGACCACGCTGCTCAACCACCTCCTGAACAACCGCGAGGGGCTGCGCGTGGCGGTCATCGTCAACGACATGAGCGAGATCAACATCGACGCCGCGCTCGTCCGCGACGGCGACGCCGCGCTCTCCCGTACCGAGGAGCGGCTCGTGGAGATGACGAACGGGTGCATCTGCTGCACCCTCCGCGACGACCTGCTGGAGGAGGTCGACCGGCTGGCCAGGGAGGGCCGCTTCGACTACCTCCTCATCGAGTCCAGCGGGATCTCGGAGCCGATGCCGGTCGCCGCGACATTCGCCTTCCCGCGCGACGACGGCGCCACGCTGGGCGAGGTGGCGCGCCTCGACACCACGGTGACCGTCGTGGACGCGGCCGGTTTCCTCGCCGAGCTGGCCGGAGGCGACGAACTCACCGAGCGCGGCCTCGACCAGTACGAGGACGACGAGCGGACCGTCAGCGATCTGCTCATGGACCAGGTGGAGTTCGCCGACGTCATCGTCCTGAACAAGCTGGACCTCGTGGACGAGGAGCGGGCCGCGCGGCTGACCGCGACGCTGACCCGGCTCAACCCGGCCGCGCGCGTCGTCCCCGCCCGGTTCGGCCGCGTCGCCCCCGCGCTCCTGCTCGGCACCGGCCTCTTCGACCTCGAACGCGCCCAGCAGGCGCCCGGCTGGGTCAGGGAACTCAACGGCGACCACGTGCCGGAGACCGAGGAGTACGGAATCTCCTCGACCGTCTTCCGCGCGGACCGGCCCTTCCACCCGGAGCGGCTGTGGGAGTTCGTCACCACCGGACTCGACGGCGGCCACGGCACCGTGCTCCGCTCCAAGGGCTTCTTCTCGCTCGCCTCACGGCCCCGGGTGACCGGTCTGTGGTCGCAGGCGGGCGCGGTCGCCAGGTTCGAACCGTCCGGCGTCACCGCGGCGCCCGCCGGGCCCGGAGCCGCGGCACCCCCGCGCGAAGGCGGACAGCCGGAGGCGGACCACGTCGTCGGCGGCGGGCAGGAACTGGTCTTCATCGGCACGGGCCTGGACGCCGACGGGCTGCGCGCCGCGCTCGCCCGCTGCCTGCTCACCGACGCGGAGTACGCGCTCGGCCCGCGGCAATGGACGGCGCTGGCCGACCCGTTCCCCGACTGGGCCACGTACGGCATCGACGACGCCTGCGAACACGAACACGAAGGCGAGCAGGCGCCGGAGCGCGAGCCCGAGGCCGCCGCGTACGCGCTCACCGAGCACGAGCCCGCGCACGAGCCCTCGTGGGTCGGTCGCGGCACGCGGGCGGCGCTCGCCTGAGGTGCCATGTCTCCGTGGCGCCCCTTCGCGGGGCGTCGCGGGCGAGGCGGCTCTGGCGCCGGAGCTGAGCAGCCTCGCGCGGCGGGCCCGGACCGTGGGGAACGGTCCGGGCCCGCCGCACGCTTGTGGCCGGCGCGCTACCAGCTCGACTTGCGCACGCCCGGCAGATATCCGGCGTGCGCCTGCTCGCGCAGACTGACCCGGGACAGGCCGAAGGTGCTGAAGTAGCCGCGCGGACGGCCGTCGCCGCTGTCGCGGTTGCGCACGCGCGTGGCGCTCGCGTCGCGCGGCTGGCGGTTCAGCTCGCGCCGTGCGGCGTAGCGCTCCTCCTCGGGCGTGGCCGGGTTGCTGATGAGCGCCTTGAGGAGGGCGCGGCGGGCGGCGTAGCGGGCGACGACCACCCGGCGCTGCTCGTTCTTGGCGATCTTGCTCTTCTTCGCCATCAGACCTTTCCTCCCCGGGCGCGGATGCGGGCCACGGCGGCCTCGATGCCGAGCGTGTCCACGGTCTTGATGCCCTTGGCGCTGAGGGTGAGCCGTACGAAGCGGTTCTCGCTCGGCAGCCAGTAGCGCTTGCGCTGGATGTTGGGGTCGAAGCGGCGGGAGGTGCGCCGGTGCGAGTGGGAGATGGAGTTGCCGAAGCCCGGCTTCCGGCCGGTGAGTTGGCAGTGGGCGGACATGTCAGCGCCTCCCTGGGCGAACGAGCCGCCGGACGGCCCTAATGAAAATGGAAACCATTTCTGTATAGTAGCTCCTATGGCCCGCAACGAGCTACGCCCCGTGATCAAACTCCGCTCCACCGCTGGGACCGGCTACACGTACGTCACGCGCAAGAACCGCCGGAACAACCCGGACCGCCTTGAGCTGCGCAAGTACGACCCGGTCGTCGGCCGCCACGTCGCCTTCAGGGAAGAGCGCTGAGGCCGCTGGTATGCGCCGGAGACTCCGGTTCCGCCGATCCGGGGAGGGTGCCGGTCCCACCCGCCCCTCCCGATCCCCCTCATCCCTGACCACTCCAAGGAGCACCTGCCATGAAGCCCGGCATCCACCCGCCGTACCACCCGGTCGTCTTCCGCGACCGCGCCGCTGACTTCGCCTTCCTCACCCGGTCCACCGCCACCAGCGACAAGACGGTCGAGTGGGAGGACGGCAACACCTACCCGGTCATCGACGTGGAGATCTCCTCGGCGAGCCACCCCTTCTACACGGGCACCGCGCGCGTGATGGACACCGCCGGCCGCGTCGAGCGCTTCGAGCGCCGCTACGGCAAGCGGGAGGCCCGCTGATGAGTGCGCCCGCGCCGTTGCCCGTGGTGCTGGTCGGCGGGCTGCACTCGGACGCCCGCCAGGCGGCCGTCGAACGGCTGCTGCGGACCGTCCCCGGCAGCGTCGCCCTCCACCACGACCTGGCGACGGCCGCCGACGGCACCGTGCGCCGGACCGTGCGCGACGGGCTGGAAATCCTCGATCAGGGCGAGGCGCCGCTGGTCAACGACTGCGCGTGCTGCGCGTTGCGTGAGGACCTGGTGCCCGAGCTTGAGCGGCTGGCCGACGGCGGCATGTGCCGCCTCGCCATCGTCGAGCTGTGGGACTCCGTCGAGCCGAAGGCGATGGCCGAAGTGGTGGCCGCGCACGGTGGTTCCGGCCTGCGGCTGAGCGGTGTGATCACGGCCGTGGACCCGGCGCTGGTGCTGCCGTACCTCAGCTGCGGCGACGACCTCGCCGAGACCGGCCTGGCTGCCGCGCCCGCCGACCAGCGCACGGTCGGGGACACCTGGGCGCGGCAGCTGGAGTACGCGCCGGTGCTGGCTCTCACAAGCCCCGAGGACAGCACGGGCGGCACGGACGGCGACGACGGCAGGGAGACCGGGGGAGAGGGCTACGACCCGGCCGACCTCGCGCTCATCGGGCAACTGCACCCCACCGCCCAGCTCGTGGCCATCGACTCGGACGAGCTCGTGTCCGCCGCTCTGGCCGGGTTCGACGTGGAGGCCGCGGCGGCGCGCCAGCACCCGGCGTGCGCCCTGCTCCCGCAGGAGGCGGACGCGGACGGCGTCACCACGCTGGTCTGGCACCGGGTACGGCCCTTCCACCCCGGCCGGCTCTTCGCCGCGCTGGAGGACCTGACCTGCGCGGCCGCCCGCAGCCGGGGCCGGTTCTGGCTCGCCGACCGGCCGGACACGCTGCTGTCGTGGGAAGCGGCGGGCGGCGCGCTGTGTGTGGAGAACGCCGGGCCGTGGCTGGCCGGGCTGCCGGACGCCGCCTGGGAACTGGTGCCGCCGATGCGCCGGGTGGCCGCCGCGCTGGACTGGCATCCCGAACACGGTGACCGGGCCCAGCATCTGACCTTCACCTCCCCCGGCCTCGACCGGGAGGGTCTCGTAGCGCTGCTTGAGTCCTGCCTCCTGACCGACAGCGAATACGCGGCGGGCCCGGCGGCCTGGCGCTCCCTGTCGGCGGCCTTCGATGAACTCCTCGACCCGGTTTCCTGAATTCACGTGCCACGCCCCGATTCAGGGGCATTCCGCCGGTGATTGACGCCTCATCTCCCTCACGAATCACGCGACTACACCACGGAATCGGGACTCACCGCCCGTGTCCGCTCCCGTGCCGCCCGTGAGGGACTTGCCGATTCCGGTCTGTTGGAGACCCGCGTCGGCGCTCCCGAAAAACATCCGGCGTCGGTGTTCGCCGCAGTCGGCCGCCCCCGCCACGCCGTCTGCCGCCGTTCGGCAAACCCCGCTGACCTCTCCTGTTCCCTGCCCGTCCCGTCCCGAAAGGACCGTTGTTCCATGGCCCGCTCCCCGCACCCGCGCAAAAACTTGAAGCCCAAGCCCAACCCGTTGGACGCTGCTGACGTCACTTATATCGACTACAAGAACACCGACCTGCTCCGTAAGTTCATTTCCGATCGTGGCAAGATCCGCAGTCGGCGAGTGACACGCGTCTCAGCGCAGCAACAGCGGCAGTTGGCTCGGGCGATCAAGAACGCCCGGGAGATGGCGTTGTTGCCTTACGCCTCGCGGTGATCATTCGAGTACGGCGCGTGCACGTGCATCCGCTCATGCGAACGCACATGAACGGGACTATGATCCGGGGTAGTTGACAGCTGTAACCACCACGGAGAGTTCTGTGCACCAGGCGTATAACGGCATGGCGGCGACGGACCTCCAAGGGGTCGCCTGGCAGAAGAGCAGGCACAGCAATTCACAGGGTTCATGTGTGGAATTCGCGAAGCTGCCCGGCGGAAACGTAGCCGTCCGTAATTCACGCCATCCCGAGGGTCCGGCGCTCATCTACACCCCCGCCGAGATCCAGGCGATGCTGCTCGGCGTCAAGGACGGTGAATTCGACCACCTGGTGGGCGATTGACCGGGCGTGACACGCGCTTCTGAGGGGGCGTGGGGCGTCGGGCGCGGTGTGCTGCCCGTACGCCATTTCGGCATGAGCCGCCCGGAGGCGGCTTCACCGCACGCGGGCGTCTTTGGCGAGAAACAGTCGTCGGCCGCCTCGCGAGGCGGCGCCGTAAGGGGCCTCTGCGGGCGTCTTCGGGGCTCCGTGCCGACGCGGTGGCCGGGCGCCGGCCGGGGCGCTGGAGGCGTACCCGCGTGGGCGCCGCTCCGGCTGCGCCCCGCAGAGGCGCCTCAGCGCCGTCCCGTACGACTCCCGTACGGGGTCGGTCCTGTACGAGTCCGCACGGGTCCCGTACGAGTCCCGTACGAGTCCCGTACGAGTCCCGTACGAGTCCCGTACGAGTCCCGTACGAGCCCCCTTACGCGCCTGCCCGCCCCGGCTGTCGGCGCATGCCCGCGCGAGGCGCGGCGGCGGCGCGCGGGGTGGCTGTCCGGGTGGCCGGCGCGGCCGGGCGAGGCGGGTGGCGTGCGGCGCGTGGTGTGCGGTGGTGTTCGTCGGCGCGTGCCAATCCCGGCTGTCAGTCGCGGGCTGTCAGTCCCGGGGCAGGATGAACAGGGCCCAGACGACCTTGCCGCGCAGCGTCCCCGCCAGCGGGTGCCAGCCCCAGCTGTCGCTGAAGGACTCCACGAGGTAGAGCCCGCGGCCGGATTCGGCCGCGCTGTTCAGCTCGGGGACCAGTGCCGTGTCACCGGTGATCGGGCTCTCCTCGCTGGGGTCGCGTACGGCGCACACCAGGCGCGAGGTCCAGCGCATCAGATGCAGGCGCACCGGGGGCTCGGGGGCAGTGCGATGGCCGGCGGCCTCGCGTTCGCCACCGGGCACGGCGTGCCGTAGCGCGTTGGTCACCAGTTCGGAGACGACCAGGGCCACATCGTCGAAGAGCCCGGAGAGTTCCCACCCGTGCAGCGTGGCGCGGGTGAACTCGCGGGCACCCTTGACCGCTTCGAAGCGTGCCGGGAGCGCGCAGGAAGCGGAGTTCGAGAGAGCCGAGGGGTCGATGGGAGTGAGGCCCTGCCATAACGGCTCGACCATGGTCGATCCTTTGGTCCCCATGCGAGGCACTCCTGGCATTCGTGGCCGTGACGACCCTGGCTGAGTCCCATAACAGCGTGCACGTGCGCGAGCTCCAGCATTCCCAATGCTCGGCGCAGATGCAAGGGCAGATGCACGTGCACGTGGCCGGTTTGCGACAGACTGACCCCTTCGAACTGAATTCTTCCGGAGGGCGCTTGAGTCCATCTCACATCTGGGTAATGAGATGTGCACTCAACGGAGCGTAGAAGTGGCAGACTTCGCGCCCGGGGGTCCGTGGGGGACGTACCCGGCAGGGTACGGAACGTACAGGGAGGGTCACGGAAATGGCCACAAGCGAGTCGAGCGGATCGGTCGTACGCCGTATCCTCCTGGGCTCTCAGCTCCGGCGGCTGCGCGAGTCGCGCGGCATCACGCGTGAAGCGGCTGGTTATTCGATCCGTGCTTCCGAGTCAAAGATCAGCCGCATGGAGTTGGGCAGGGTGAGCTTCAAGGCGCGTGACGTCGAAGACCTCCTCACGCTCTACGGAGTCATCGACGAGGGGGAGCGCGGCGCGCTGCTCGGGCTGGCCCGGGAGGCGAATGTGGCGGGGTGGTGGCACAGTTACGGCGATGTCCTGCCGGGCTGGTTCCAGACGTACGTCGGTCTTGAGGGCGCCGCTTCGCATATCGGCGTCTACGAGGTGCAGTTCATCCACGGCCTGCTGCAGACCGAGGGGTACGCGCACGCCGTCGTCACCCGCGGCCAGCGCGACGCCTGCTCCGCTGAGGTGGACCGGCGTGTGGCACTGCGTCTGGAACGGCAGAAACTGCTGGCCTCCGAGCGGGCTCCGGTCTTTCACGCCGTACTCGACGAGGCCGCGCTGCACCGCCCCTACGGCGACGCGCAGGTGATGCGGGCGCAACTGCGGCACCTCATCGAGGTGTCGCAACAGCCGAATGTGACGCTCCAGGTCATGCCCTTCCACTTCGGCGGGCACTCGGGTGAGAGCGGCGCGTTCACCATGCTGAGCTTTCCCGAGTCCGATCTGCCGGATGTCGTGTATCTGGAACAGCTCACCAGCGCGCTCTATCTCGACAAGCGCGAGGAGGTCGCTCAATACGAGCGGGCGATGGAACGCCTGCGCGCCGACAGCCTTTCTCCGGCCAAATCAAGGGATTTGCTCAGAGGGCGTCTCCAACTGGTCTGAGCCAACACTACGATGACATGCCATCAGGAGTCCCGCCTCAACCCCCGAGGGGCCACCGGCCTCCCGGCCTCCAGATAAGGGATGGCATGTCCTACTTCTCCGAGTTGGCCTATCAGTACATCGATGGCGAGTGGCGGGTCGGCAGCGGCTCGTGGGACATCGTCGACTTCAATCCGTACAACGGGGAGAAGCTGGCTTCCATAACGGTGGCCACCGTTGAGGAGATCGACCAGGCATACCGCGCTGCCGAGCGGGCCCAGCGAGGCTGGGAGGAAACCAACCCCTACACCCGGCGGCTTGTCTTCGAGCGGGCCCTGCGCATCATCGACGACCGCGAGGAGGAGCTGGCCGACGCGATCACGGCGGAGGTCGGCGGCACCCGCGTCAAGGCGGCCTTCGAGCTGCGGATCGTCAAGGACTTCCTCCGCGAGGCCATGCAGCTGGCGCTGCGCCCGGAGGGCCGCATTCTGCCGTCGCCCATCGACGGCAAGGAGAACCGTGTCTACCGGGTGCCGGTCGGTGTCGTCGGCGTCATCAGCCCGTTCAACTTCCCGTTCGTACTGTCTGTCAAGTCGGTCGCCGCGGCCATCGCGCTCGGGAACGCGGTGGTGCTCAAGCCGCACCAGAACACCCCCGTCTGCGGTGGCGGCCTCGTCGCCAAGGTCTTCGAAGAGGCCGGGCTGCCCGCCGGTGTGCTGAACGTGGTCGTCACCGACATCGCCGAGATCGGCGACGCGCTCATCGAGCACCCCGTGCCGAAAATGATCTCCTTCACCGGGTCCGACCGGGTCGGCAGGCATGTCGCCACCGTCGCCGCCGCCGGATTCAAGCGCTGCATCCTGGAACTCGGCGGCAACAGCGCGCTGATCGTCCTCGACGACGCCGACATCGACTACGCCGTGGACGCCGCGGTCTTCAGCCGCTTCATCCACCAGGGCCAGGTGTGCATGGCCGCCAACCGGGTGCTGGTCGACCGCAGCGTGGAGCGCGAGTTCACGGAGAAGTTCGTCGCGAAGGTGAAGACCCTCAAGGTCGGCGACCCCCGCGACCCCGCCACCCACATCGGCCCGCTGATCAACGAGGGTCAGGCCGAGACCATCGCCAACATGGTCGAGCAGGGTCTCTCCGAGGGCGCCACCGCCCTCGTCCGGGGCACCGTCAACGGCGCTCTGGTCAGCCCGACCGTCCTCACGGGCGTCACCCCCGATTCCTCGATCTACGGGCAGGAACTCTTCGGCCCGGTGGCGATCCTCATCCCGTTCGATGGCGAGGAGGAGGCCGTGCGCATCGCCAACGACACCGAGTACGGGCTGAGCGGCGCCGTGCACACCGGTGACATCGAGCGCGGAGTGCGCCTCGCCAAGCGCGTACGCACCGGAATGATCCACGTCAACGACTCCACCGTGCATGACGAGCCCATCGTCCCGTTCGGCGGCGAGAAGCACTCCGGGGTGGGGCGGCTCAACGGTGAGGCGATGCTGGACTGCTTCACCACGACGAAGTGGATCTCCATCCAGTACGGCCGCAGCCAGTTCCCGTTCTGACCCCACCGCACCCGGCCCGGTGCGGAGCAGCCACGCGCGGCTCAGAAGTGCGGCCCGGCAGCCCGGGAGCCAGCGCCGCACTCGGAACTTCTCAGAATCAGGGGACCAGGACAGAGATTGAGGATGGGATGAGGACAGAAGTTGTCCTCAAGGCTTTATAGCGTTGTCTTCATCGAGGCCGGGACCCACCGGCTCCCGAAGGAAGGCGGATTCCATGCCCACTTTTGTGAACGCTGAGCCCCGTGGCGACGAGCGGGCTGCGCTGCTGAACTACCTGGAGGCGCAGCGCGGCGGCATCCGCCGGTCGCTGCTCGGCCTCACGGACGAGCAGGCGGCCGAGTCTCCGGCGGCCAGTGAGCTCTCCTTGATCGGTCTGCTCAAGCACGTCGCCGAGGTGGAGCAGGGCTGGATCATGGGCACTCTCGCCGGGCGGCCTGAGGAATGCGTGAAGCGCGACATGGAGAACTGGCACGAGTCGTTCCAGCCCGTGGGCGATGAGAACATCACCAGCCTGCTGGCGTACTACGACAAGGTCGCGCGCCAGACCGAGGAGTACATCAACTCCCTCCCTGACCTGGATGTCGTCGTGACGCTCCCGGAGGCTCCCTGGTACCCGCAGGACAGGGACCGTTCCGCGCGCTGGATTCTGCTGAGCATGATCCAGGAGGTGGCGCGGCACGCGGGGCACGCCGATGTCATCCGCGAGACGCTGGACGGGAAGACCGCGTTCGAGCTGGTGGATGAGGCGGGCGCGGGCGCGGTGTGAGCCGCCCGCCGCCCCGCGGCGGGAAGCCGTCATTCTCCCCGTCGCCGGGAACGGCCCGAAACCCTTGAGCCCTACGGCTACCACTACCGCGTTTCCGCGTGAGCCTCCTCCCGTATCCCGTCCCGCAATTCGCTGGCGCGGCGCAGCTCATCGGCCACCGACTCCCGCTCGGACGCGCTGAGTCCCATGCCGGCGACCCGCGTGAGCAGCGCCCCGGCCAGGTCGGAGTCGTCCAGGCGTAGGGCCATGTCGGCGCGCAGCACCAGCGCCCGCAGCAGGTCCGGCGCGGACGGCGTAGTGCCCGACGTGGCGGTGGCCGTCGCGGGCGTGGTCCCGGTTTCCGGTGCTGGGGCCGCAGCGTGCTCCCCGGCCCCCGCGTCCGCTCCCACCGGAGCTGTGGCCACGGACGCCAGGGCGCGGTCGAGGATCTTCGCGGCGTGCGCGTGGTCGCCCTTGGAGTCGCCGAGCAGAGCCGCCAGGTGCAGGGCGCGGGCGAAGGGCTCCGTGGGCGCTGGGCTGTGCTCGAAGCTGCCGGCGATGGGCTGGCCGATCCGCAGGCAGTTGCCGCCCGGGTCGGTCAGCAGGAACTGCCGCACCCCGTGCGAGGTGTCCTTCAGCGGCCCGACGCGCGGTATCCCGCGCGTCGGCACCCTGCCGTACGTCTCTTTGAGGCCGCTGCGGAACGCCTCGTACAGCGTGTCCACATCGGGGGTCGAGATCAGACACGAGCTGTACGACGCGGCCGGGTCGTAACGCCGCATACCGAAGAAGTGCAGCTGGATACCCCCACGCTGGACGACCGCATACGGGTTCGGGCTCTTCTGCAGATACGTCACCTTGAAACCGAGGGCGCGGTAGAAGTCCAGGTTCTCGTCGATCGACGGACAGGGCAGCAGGGGTGTCGTCGTCTCGGTCATGAGACCGAGGTTAGGCGCTCCGGCGCCGCTAGTCAAAGTTGAGTAGTGGGTGGGGCCGGTTAACCTGGCCTTGATGTGACGTGCGAGTGAGACGGAGTGACAGGCTGATGTCAGCGACCCGGCTGCTGGTCTTGGGAGCGGTGCGCCAGCATGGGCGCGCGCATGGCTACATGGTGCGCAACGACCTGGAGTACTGGGGTGCGCACGAGTGGTCCAACGCCAAGCCCGGGTCGATCTATCACGCGCTCAAGCAGATGGCGAAGCAAGGTCTGCTGCTCGCCCACGACGTCGCTCCGAGCACGGTGGGCGGGCCGCCGCGCACGGAGTACGAGCTGACGGACAAGGGCGAGGAGACGTTCTTCGCGCTTCTGCGCGAGTCGCTGACCGCCTGGAACGGCAAGCTCGACCTGCTCAGCGCCGGGGTCGGCTTCCTCGTGGACCTGCCACGTGACGAGGCGATCTCCTTGCTGAAGCAGCGGGTCGAGGCGCTGGAGCAGTGGCGTGCGTCGGTCACCGAGTACTACACCCCGGCCGACGGACCCGAGTCGCTGGGCCATATCGGCGAAATCATGGAGCTGTGGGTGACCACCTCCGACAGCGGCGTGGCGTGGACTCGGGCCCTGATCGAACGGCTTGAGGGCGGTGCCTACGTCATGGCGGGCGAGGGCGAGCCGTTCAAGGCTGTGCTGCCGGAGGGTGCCGAGAACCCGTACGCCGGGGCGCCGCATCCAGGAGACATCGCGGCGGGCTATGAGCCGAAGGCGCATGGTGCGGCGGGTGCGCACGGCGTCGATGAGGCGCGGAGCGGCGCGGGCGGCGGGCCGGACATGGAGGCCCTGGACGCGGACGCGGAAGCGAAGAGCGGCTAATCAAGTTTGACTAACGAGAGGAGGGGGAGTACTTTTTTGGAGCGCGGTAGTCAAATTTGACTATCGCGCGCCGCAGGGCTTGGGCTGGAGCTGGAGGAGATGGCATTGGCTGACCGCGATCACGCGATCGTCGTCGAAGGACTGAGGAAGAACTACGGGGACCATCAAGCCCTCAGCGGGCTCGACCTGCTTGTCCGGACCGGCAGTGTGCACGGCGTGCTCGGGCCGAACGGATCGGGCAAGACCACGTGCGTCCGCATCCTCGCCACGCTGCTGCGGCAGGACGGCGGGCGGGCGGAGGTCGCCGGGCTCGACGTGGTGCGCCACGCCGACCAGGTGCGCTACCGGATTGGTCTGCTCGGCCAGCACGCGGCCGTGGACGAGGACCTGAGCGGGCGGCAGAACCTGGAGATGTTCGGCAGGCTCTACCATCTGGGCGCGCGCCGCGCCGGACAGCGCGCGGACGAACTGCTGGAGGAGTTCGGACTGGCTGAGGCCGGGCGGAAGGCGATCAAGCAGTACAGCGGCGGCATGCGGCGCAGGCTCGACCTGGCGGCGGGGCTCATCATGCGGCCGCAGATCCTGTTCCTCGATGAGCCGACGACCGGACTGGACCCGCGCGGCCGCAACCAGGTGTGGAGCGCGGTGCGGTCGTTGGTCGGCGATGGCACGACGGTGCTCCTCACCACCCAGTATCTGGAGGAGGCCGACCAACTCGCCGACCGGATCACGGTCATCGAGACCGGCCGCGCCATCGCCGAGGGAACGGCGGACGAGCTGAAGTCGGCCATCGGCGGCGACCGTATCGACGTCGTGGTGCACCGCGCTGACGAACTGCCCGCCGCCGCCTCGGTGGTCGGCATGGCGGTCCGGGCGGACGACGTGGAGACGGACGCGGACAACCGTCGGGTCAGCGCGCCCGTCGTGGACCGCGTAGGAGCGCTCACCGAGACCGTCCGGGCACTGTCGGCCGCCGGGATCGAGGCGGAGGACATAGTGCTGCGCCGACCCACGCTGGATGAGGTGTTCCTGCACCTCACGGGCGGACGTGCGGGGGAGGAGTCCGAAGGACGCATGGCGGACGGCGGCGGCGCGGCAAGCCGAACGGGGACCGGCGGCGGGCCTGCGAGCGGCGCGGAGCTGACCGGCAAGGAGGCGACGGTATGACGACTGCGGTGCACTTTCCTTCGGCGGGGCGGCCCACCACCCCCGGCGCCCGGCTGCGCTGGGCTCTGGCCGACTCCTGGACCATGACCCGTCGCGAACTGGCCCACTGGGCACGGCAGCCAGTGCAGGTCATCGTGGGGCTCGTCTTCCCGGTGATGCTCCTCGTGGTGTTCGCCTACTTCATCGGCGGCAGCATGCATGTCGCGGGCGGGGGCGACTACAAGGAGTTCCTGGTGCCGGGCATGCTCGCCCTCACCATGGCGTTCGGCCTGGAGGCGACGATGGTCGCCATCGCCGGCGACCTGAACAAGGGCGTCGTCGACCGGTTCCGCGCGATGCCGATGAGCCGGTCCGCCGTGCTCGTCGGCCGCAGCATCGCCGACATGATCCAGTCGCTGGTCGGTCTGCTGGTGATGATAGGCGCCGGCCTGCTGCTGGGCTGGCGCTGGCACGGCGGCTTCGGGGCGGCCTTGGTGGCGGTCGGGCTGCTGCTCCTGCTGCGCTTCGCGATGCTGTGGATAGGCATCTACCTGGGCATGGCCGCGGGCAAGCCAGAGTTGGTGCAAGCGGTGCAGATCCTGATCTGGCCGATCGGCTTTCTGTCCAACGCCTTCGCGTCGGCCGAGTCCATGCCGGACTGGCTTGGTGTCATCGCCGAGTGGAACCCGATGTCCGCCACGGCGTCCGCCATCCGCGAGCTGTTCGACAATCCCGGCTGGGGTGGCGACTCCTGGGCGGCGCGACACGCGGAAATTCTCGCGGTGGCCTGGCCGTTGGTGCTGCTGGCAATCTTCTTCCCGCTGGCGGTCGCCCGCTACCAGCGACTCAGCCGCTGAGAGCCGTCCCCGGGCGCGGCCTCTCCCTGACGAACGACCTCCCTGGTGCGCGACCTGTCCCTGGTGTGCGGCCTGACCGCGGCGGGGGGACTTGACCAAGGCGGCGGGGGCCGGAAGAGGCGGGAGCCCTCATCACGGCCGGGGGCCCCGGTCACGGCAAGGGGGATCACGGCAGGGGACCTGACCACGGGGAGAGACCTGGTCACGGCAAGGGGGCCACGGCAGGGGCCCCGGTCGCGAAAGGAGTACGTCAATGTCCGCACCGGATGCGGAGAGGGGCAGATAGGGGAGGGGAGCCGCGCTCGACGGGCCGGGCCGGGGCGGACCGGGGCGTGGTGGCACGCGGCCCCGTCTCCCGTGGGCCGCAGGACACTCCGTCGGCCAACCCCCGTCCCTCCGTGCCCGGCTGACGCCCTATCGTTTGTCCATGGCATCCGCTGAGCTGATCCGTATCGTGTCCCGGTCCTCGCCGATGGCCCTGGCCCAAGTGGAGCGGGTGCGCTCCGAGCTCAGTGCGCTGCGCCCCGGTACCCGTACCGAGGTCGTGCCGGTCACGACGTCCGGTGACCGGTGGATGGGCGATCTGTCCAAGCTGGGCGGCAAGGGCGCGTTCACCAAGGAGGTCGACGCCGCGCTGCTGGCGGGTGAGGCCGACCTGGCGGTGCACTGCATCAAGGATGTCCCCGCCGACCGGCCGCTGCCCGCCGGCACGGTCTTCGCCGCCTTCCTCAAGCGGGATGACATCAGGGACGCGCTGGTGCACCCCGGCGGCCTCACCCTCGACGAGTTGCCGGCCGGGACGAGGATCGGTACCTCCTCCGTGCGCCGCGTCGCCCAGCTCGCCATCTCCCACCCGCAGCTGACCTGCGTGCCGATCCGCGGCAACGCCAACCGCAGACTGGAGAAGATGGCCGCAGGAGACGCCGACGCGCTGCTGCTCGCGGTGTCCGGTCTGGAGCGGATCGGTCTCCCGGAGCGGATCGCGGAAATCCTCCCGGTCGAGACGATGTGCCCGCCGATCGGCGCTGGAGTGCTCGGCCTCCAGTGCCGGGAGGACGACCACACGACGATAGAGGCGGTCGCCGGGCTGGGGGATGCCGACGCGTGGCGCGAAACCACCGCCGAGCGGATGCTCCTGCATGTCCTTCAAGGCCACTGCAACTCACCGATCGCGGGGTACGCGAAGGCCGAGCGCGACGGGCGTCTGTCGCTGCGCGCCCGGGTCTTCACCCCGGACGGCAAGACGGTCCTCGACGCGCATGAGTGGGCGGGACCGCTCGACCCCGCGACGCTTGGCACTTCCGTGGCCGTCGCCCTCCTGCGGCAGGGCGCCAGGGAACTGATCGACACGATCCCGCACTGAGTCACGGCAGGGGGTCGGCCAGCCTCCACGGCAGCGGCCCCAAGCTCCGCCGACCGGAGCCCTGCATTCCGTACGCAGGGCCGGGGCTGCCCCTGTGCAGGTCGGGCTGCACGCGTACGTAAATGGTTCAACTCTTTGGCTGGATACCGCCGTTACCAGAGTAACGGGAGAAGCCTAGGCTGCCTTGAACTTTGAGCCGTGGCGCATACGGGGGCCGTCGGCTATCCCTTGCCGCGCGCACAGGACAGGCGATAGACAGCGCTTTGACGAGAGGCTCACCATGACAACGAACGAGCAGCAGCCCAGCGCCGAGGCCCTGGGGCTCGTGACCCAGTTGGCCGCCGGACAGATGGCCACCCAAATGCTGGTCGCCGGCGTCCGGCTGACCATCTTCGACCACATAGGCGACGGCGAGCGAACTGCGGACGAGGTGGCCGGCGCTTGCGGGACACAGCCGGAGCCCACACTCAGACTTCTCCGCGCGCTCGCCAGCATCGGGCTCGTCGCCGAGACCAAGGCGGGCAGCTTCGCGAACACCGAGGCGGGCGCGCTCCTGCGCTCCGACCTGCCGATGGGGATGTACGCCTCGGTCCGGATGTTCACCGACCCGGTGATGATGCGCGCCTGGGAAAACCTCGACGAGAGCGTACGGACCGGCGAGACCGCCTTCGACAAGATCCACGGAAAGGACTTCTTCACGTATCTGAAGGAGCAGCCTGAGCTGTCCGCCGGGTTCAACGCGGCGATGAGCCAGACCACGCGCACCGTCGCGGAGACCCTGCCCGCCAGCTACGACTTCAGCCGTTACGGCACCATCGTCGATGTGGGCGGGGGCAACGGCACCCTTCTCGCCGGCGTGCTGCGCGCGTGCCCGGAGACGCGCGGCGTCATCTTCGACACCGCCGAGGGCCTCGCCGAGGCACCCGACCTGCTGGCCGAAGCGGGGCTGAGCGACCGCTGCGCGCTGGAGGCCGGCGACTTCTTCGCCGCCGTCCCGGCCGGTGGCGACGCCTACCTGATCAAGAACGTGCTCCACGACTGGGACGATGAACGGGCGGCGACCATTCTGGGCAACATCCGGCGGGTCGTCCCCGCGGACGGCCGACTGCTGATCATCGAACCGGTGGTGCCCCCCGTCGTGGTCCCCGGGACCGCGGCCCTTACCTACTTCACCGACATCCAGATGCTGGTCAACCTCGGTGGCAAGGAGAGGACGAGGCAGGACTACGAGGCGCTGTGCGCCACAGCGGGCTTCTCGGTCACCTCGGTCACGCCGACGGTGATGTCGCAGTCGAACGCCTACTGCCTCATCGAGGCCATTCCCGTGTGACCGTTTGTCCTGTGTGATCGCCCCGCATGATCACGTGCCTGTGTGATCACTTGCCTGTGTGGCCGCCCGCCGCTACCGGACCAGCCGGTGCCGGCGGGCGGTCGTGCGCCGCCGGCGCTCGTGATCACTGTCACCAACCTCAATGGACAGAACAGCTAGCCCGCGCTCGCCAGCGACAGCTTCGCGGCGAAGCCCAGGAAGGCCGCGCCCGCACCCGCCGACAGCCCCGCCGTCAGCCGCTTGCGGCGGCGGAAGGTCGCGGCGAGGAACGTGCCGCTGAAGATGAGGACCGACAGGTACGTGATGCTGAACAGCTGGGCCCACAGGCCGAGCGCGAAGAACGACAGGGCGGGGTGCGGGTAGGCGGGATCGACGAACTGCACGAAGAAGGAGATGAAGAAGAGGATCGCCTTCGGGTTGAGCAGGCTCACCACGAGGGCCCGCCGGAACGGCCGCTCCTCCGGCTGCTTCGCCGCGGCGCCCACCGGAGCGTCCGCGCCCGCCGGAGCGTCGGCTCCCGCCTGCGGTTCGGCCGTCGTGGCCGCCGCCGTCGTGGCGCGCCGCTGCCACAGCGCCCACGCCCCGCGCAGCATCCCGATCGCCAGCCAGGTCAGATAGCCGGCGCCCGCGAACTTCACGACGGAGAACGCCACCGGGCTCGCCTGCAGCAGCGAGGCCACCCCGCCCGCCGACAACACCATGAGCGCCGCGTCCCCGCACAACACCCCACCGGCCGCCCGGTACGCGACGCGCGGGCCGCGCCGCGCGGCGACCGACACGACGTACAGCGAGTTCGGGCCCGGCAGCAGGATGATCAGTGCGAGGCCCGCAAGGTACGTCGAAAGGTCCGTTATCCCCAGCATGATCCGCAGGATGTCATCCGCCCGGGGCCGCACCCAAGCCTTTTCGCCATATGGACTTGCACCTCACGTGGCGTGAGGACCCACCGTGAAAGGCGTATCGAGAAGCAAGGAGAGCGGGCAGCGCGATGGGCTATTCCGTGGGACAGGTCGCCGGGTTCGCCGGGGTCACGGTGCGTACGTTGCATCACTACGACGAGATCGGACTGCTCGCGCCGGGCGCGCGCAGCCACGCGGGGCACCGGCGGTACGACGACGCCGACCTCGACCGGCTCCAGCAGATCCTGTTCTACCGAGAGCTCGGCTTTCCGCTCGACGAGGTGGCGGCCCTGCTGGACGACCCGGACGCGGACCCGGCGGAGCACCTCCGTCGGCAGCACGCGTTGCTGAGCGACCGGATCGTCAAGCTCCAGGAGATGGCCGCCGCCGTCGAACACGCCATGGAGGCGAAGAAGTTGGGTGTCAATCTCACGCCGGAAGAGAAGTTCGAGGTCTTCGGGGGCGATTTCGACCCGGATGATCACACGGAGGAGGCGGAGCGGCGCTGGGGCGGGACGGACGCGTTCCGGGAGTCGCAGCGCAGGACCGCCACCTGCACGAAGGAGGACTGGCTGCGGATCAAGGCGGAGGCCGACGAGCTCAACGCCCGCTTCGCCGCCCTGATGGAGACCGGTGCCGCCCCGCAGGAGGAGGCGGCGATGGACCTCGCCGAGGAGCACCGGCAGCAGATCTGCCGCTTCTCCTACGACTGCACATACGAGATCCACACCGGTCTCGCCGAGATGTACGTCACGGATCAGCGGTTCACCGCCACGTACGAGGCGGTCAGGCCGGGTCTCGCCGCGTATCTGCGGGAGGCGATCCTCGCCAACGCCCTACGCCAGGCGTAGGGCGGGACGCCGCCCGGTGTGACACCGGCCGTGTGACGTGAGCCGGGTGCCGGGCTGGGAGCACTCCGGATGAGCCCCTTCGCCACGTAGGGGCTTTCCCGGGACGACCCAGTGTGCGCGAGGACGCACGGCGGGCTGCGGCGGTGGGGCAGACTGGAACCGGGTGCACGCATTCGGCGTTGATAGTTTGGGGGCCGCACACGCACCCAGTCCGCCCCTCGCCGCGGCCGGGCCTCGCACGAGCCTGCACCCCCTGATCCAGGAGCCCTGTCACCCGTGACCAACCTCGCGCTCGGCCCCACATGGCTGGACCCGGACTATTTGATCGACCAGTTCGGCATCTATGGCGTCATCGCCATCGTCTTCGCCGAATCCGGCCTGCTCATCGGATTCTTCCTGCCGGGTGACTCGCTGCTGTTCACCACGGGTCTCCTGGTCACGACGGACAAGATCGATCAGCCCCTGTGGCTGGTGTGCGCCCTGACCGTGTTCGCGGCTATCGCCGGTGACCAGGTCGGATACCTCTTCGGCCGCAAGGTCGGACCAGCCCTCTTCCGACGGCCCGACTCCAGACTCTTCAAACAGGAGAACGTCGAAAAGGCGCACGAGTTCTTCGAGAAGTACGGGCCGAAGTCGCTGGTGCTGGCGCGCTTCGTGCCCGTCGTGCGGACGTTCACGCCGATCATCGCGGGCGTGAGCCGGATGAACTACCGGTCGTTCATCACCTTCAACATCATCGGCGGCGTCCTGTGGGGCGCGGGTGTGACCGTGCTCGGCGCGTCGCTCGGCAATGTCGACTTCGTCCACAAGAACATCGAGGCGATGCTCATCGGCATCGTGCTGCTCTCGGTGCTTCCGATCGTCATTGAGTTCCTGCGCGCGCGGAACAAGTCCAAGAAGGCGGCCGTCGCGACTGGCGGTGCCACCGCGCTGTCGGCGCTTCCGGCGGGGGCCGGACAGGGCGGCGCGTACGACGGTGACGACGCGGACAGCGGCGACGGCGACGCGCACGGCGGCGGCAACGGATACGGCGGCAACGCGTACGGCGGTGGCCAGGGTGGGCTTTTCGGCGGCGCGGATGGTGCGGGTGGTGCGGCTGGTCCGTACGGTGACGGCTCGCAGCGACCGCGTGGCCCGGAGGCTCCGTACGCCGGCCAGCGACCGCCCTACGGCGGCCAGCAACCCGGCGGTCAGCAGGGCCAGCAGGGTCCGTACGGCGGTTCGGGTGCCCCCTACGGCGCCGACTCGCAGACGCAGCACGGCTACCAGCCCCAGCAGGGTCAGCAGCCCCAGCGGCCGCAGCAGGGTCAGCAGCCTCAGCAGGGCCAGCGGCGGCAGCAGCCTCAGCAGGGCTTCTCGGGACAGCAGCACCCCCAGTCGCAGCGCCCCCAACAGCAGCATCCTGGTCAGCACGGTCACCCCGGTTACCCCAGTCAGCCGGGGCAGACGAACCAGCCCCAGGACCAGCAGCCCCCCCAGCCCCAGCGGCCTCAGCAAGGTCACCAGGGGCAGCCGGGGCACCCGTCGCCGTACGGTGCCCAGCAGGGTCAGCAGCCCCAGCAGGGTCAGCAGCCCCAGAGGCCGCACCAGGACCAGCAGCCCCAAGAGACGCAGCCGATGCAGCAGCTGCCGCACATGCAGCAGACGCAGCCGATGCGATCCACTCGGCAGCAGCCACAGCCACAGCCACAGCCACAGCCGCAGCAGCAGCCGTTCCAGGGATCGCAGCCCACTCAAGCGCCCCACAGGGCGCCCCAGCCTCATGCGGCGCCCCAGCCCCACCAGCCCCAGCAGTCCCAGTCGCCGTACGGGCCCGGCGGCCGGTCCCCGTACGAGCCCGGTCCGGGTTACGGCGCCCAGGCGGCGCCCGGGGGCCAGCCGGGCGACGGCTCGCCGGCGCCCTATGACGCTGACGCGCCGCACGATCCCGCAGTGACCCAGACGCCGCAGGCGGGCGACGGTTCCCCGGGGCATGAGCCGCCGCAGCCTCCTGGTCCGCGCGGGCGCCACGCCAGGCGCTGATCCGGTACGGCGTGCCGCCGGTGCCGTCGCTGTAGCGGCTACCGGCTGTGCCGCAGTCGGGTGCCGTCCCCATCCACGTCCCTCTTCCCCCTTCCCCTTCCCGCTCCCGTTCCCGTCGCCGGTTTCGTGTCACCGCCGCTTGTCGACACCCTCAGGATCTTGATCCGGAGCAGCCCATCGCTGCTGCGGATCTGGGTATAAGCCACTCCGTTACCACCCGTCGCTTCGCTCCCGCACGCCACGCCCTCTGCGAGGGATGTGGCTGGCGGTGCAGACTGGGCGGTACAGCCAGCGATCAGGCATCGTGGCTGGGGAGGTACATGGAGGTCGGGCGAGGAGAGAAGGCACGTGGCGGCACACGCGCAGGGCAGGCACGGCACGACGGCCGACGCGGAGGCGGACGACCGTAAGCCGCAGTCGGACGAGGCACACAGTGCCTTCACCCCGCCTCTGGGCGTACCGCTGTCGTCCACGGCCGAGGAAGAGCACCCGACGTCGGAGTTCGCGATACCGGAAGGGCTGCCGCCCGAGGCCGGGGACGCGCCGACGGAGGTGGAGGGCTCCGCGTTCGTCACGCCCGGCTCGACCACCACGACGGGAGGCTCTAGTTCCAGCGGTCCCAGCGGCCCCATCGGGAGCACGGTCAGCGGACTGGGCATGCGCGCCCCGGCGTTCACGCCGCCGCACGGAATACCCGTCATCCGGCTCACGAAGGAAACGCCCTGGCAGGACCGTATGCGCACGATGCTGCGCATGCCGGTCGGTGAACGCCCGGCGCCCGAGCGCGCGGGCAAGCAGGACGAGACGGGGCCGGCGGTCCCGCGCGTCCTCGACATCACCTTGCGTATCGGCGAGATCCTGCTCGCGGGCGGTGAGGGCGCTGAGGATGTCGAGGCGGCGATGTTCGGTGTCGCGCACGCCTACGGGCTTGAGCGCTGCGAGCCGACCGTCACCTTCACCCTGCTGTCGATCTCGTATCAGCCCTCGCTCGTCGACGACCCCGTGACGGCCAGCCGTACCGTGCGGCGCCGTGCTGTGGACTACACCCGCCTCTCCGCGGTCTTCCGGCTGGTCGACGACATCACCTCGCAGGACGACTTCACGCTGGAGGAGGCGTACCGGCGGCTCGCCGAGATCCGCCGTAACCGGCACCCGTACCCCGGCTGGGCGCTGACCGTCGCCTCCGGCGCGCTCGCGGGCGCGGCGAGCCTCCTGGTCGGCGGCGGCTGGCTGGTGTTCGTGACGGCCGCCGTGGGCGCGATGCTCGGCGACCGGCTGGCGTGGCTGGCATCCGGGCGCGGGCTGCCGGAGTTCTACCAGTTCGTGGCCGCCGCGATGCCGCCTGCCGCGATGGGCGTGGCCCTCAGCCTCGCGCACGCCAACGTGCAGGGGTCCGCGGTGATCACCGGTGGGCTGTTCGCGCTGATCCCGGGGCGGGCGCTGGTCGCGGGCGTCCAGGACGGGCTGACCGGTTACTACATCACCGCGGCGGCCCGGCTCCTTGAGGTCATGTACCTCATTGTCGGCATCGTCATCGGCGTACTGACCGTGCTGTACGTGGGACTGCGCCTCGGCGCGGACTTCAACCCAGAGGCCGCGCTGCGGGCGGACGAACGGCCGGTCGTGCAGCTGTTCGCCGCGATGCTGCTGGCGCTCGCCTTCTGTGTGCTGCTCCAGCAGGAACGTTCCACTGTGCTGTTCGCCACCCTCAACGGCGGCGTCGCCTGGCTGGTCTACGGCTCCATGCACGACGTCGCGGGCATCCCAGCGGTCGCCTCCACCACCGCGGCGGCGGGCCTCGTCGGCCTCTTCGGGCAGCTGCTCTCCCGTTACCGCTACGCGTCGGCGCTGCCGTACGTCACCGCGGCGATCGGCCCGCTGCTGCCAGGTAGCGCCACGTACTTCGGTCTGCTCTCGCTCGCCCAGAAGAACCTGGACGCCGGGATCGCCTCCCTGACCAGGGCGGCCTCGCTGGCCCTCGCCATCGCGATCGGCGTGAACCTCGGAAACGAGATCGCCCGGCTGTTCCTCAGGGCGCCGGCCGGCGCCGCGGAAGCGGGCTCGGCTGCGGGACCGCTGCGCCGTGCGGCGAAGCGGACCCGAGGCTTCTAGCCGATGGTCGGCGGCCCGCACGGCCCGCACGGCCCGCACGGCCCGCACGGCCCGCACGGCCCGCACGGCCCGCACGGCCTGCCGCCAGGCGCCGCGTACGCGAAAGCAGCGACCCTCGCGCGTACGCCGGGACGCCCGGGCCCTCGTCCGTACGCCCGCACGCCGCTCGCACGCCGGACGTGCGCACGCATGCCGATGGGCGGGGCGCTCTCCGGGAGCGCCCCGCCCATTCCTCAGCTCTGGCGTTGATCAGCCGTGCGCTGAGCCGTACGCGGAGTCACGCTCAGGCGTGCTCAGCGTGCTGAGGTTCCTGCTCGGACGGCTGCCCACCACGTGGGTGGCGTCGTTGTCTCAGTGGTGGGAGCCGCCCGCCGCCTCCAGGCGCTTGACGGACGCCTCGACCTCGGCCTCGGCCTCGGTGCGGCCCACCCAGTTGGCGCCCTCGACGGACTTGCCGGGCTCCAGGTCCTTGTACACCTCGAAGAAGTGCTGGATCTCCAGGCGGTCGAACTCGGACACGTGGTGAATGTCCCGCAGGTGCTCCACGCGCGGGTCGGACGCGGGGACGCACAGCAGCTTGTCGTCGCCGCCCGCCTCGTCCGTCATGCGGAACATGCCAATCGCCCGGCACTTGATCAGGCAGCCGGGGAAGGTCGGCTCGTCGAGAATGACGAGCGCGTCCAGCGGGTCACCATCCTCGCCGAGGGTGTTCTCCACGAAGCCGTAATCGGCCGGGTAGCTGGTCGAAGTGAAGAGTCGACGGTCGAGGCGGATGCGACCGGTCTCGTGGTCCACCTCGTACTTGTTCCGCGAACCCTTCGGGATCTCGATGGTGACGTCGAACTCCACGGGTGGCTCCTCCATGATCAGCACATACTTCGGGTGATTAAGTGTCCCCCACGCAGGTGTGTGGTTGCGAAAGGGGCTGGTCTGAGATGCCTGACGAGGCCAGATGGCAGTTCAGCTGGTGGCTCGACAGGTGGCGCCGCGCCACGCGAGCGCAACGCCAGACGTGGCAGCTCGCGGCGGGTTCCGCCGTGGTGGGCCTCGCAGTCGCGGCCGGCTCTGTGGTGGCTGCCGGGCCATGGGACTCGGGTCAGCGTACGGCGGAGCGGCAGCGGGCAGCCGCCGGAGCGGACACAGGTGGCGAGCATCACGGTCCTGAGCCAGGTCCCGCGCCGAGCGCCGCCCCCGTACTCGCTCCGCTCGGCGCCCCCACCCAGTCGCCCACCCCGGACACCGGGGAAGCCTCCGTTCCGCTGCCCACCGGGCCAGGGCTCGCCGACGCGCTCGCCCCGCTGCTGAAGGACCCGGCCCTGGGGCCGCTGCGGGCCGGTTCCGTCGTCGACGCCGCCACCGGAAAGCAGCTGTACGGAGAGCAGGCCGACACCGGGGCCGTGCCCGCCTCCACCATCAAGCTCGCCACAGGGGTCGCCGCGCTGTCCGCCCTGGGGCCCGGCCACCGCATCACCACGAAGGTCACCGCCGCCCCTGGTGACGACGGCCGGATCGTGCTGGTCGGCGGCGGCGACCCGACGCTGACCGCCCGCGCCGCGCGCGGTGCGGATGGCGAGCAGCCCGCCAGCCTGCGGAAACTGGCCGCCCGTACCGCCCGTGCGCTGGCCGCCCGTGACGTGCGCAAGGTCAAGCTCGACTACGACGCCTCGCTCTACTCCGGACCCGCCACCCATCCGATCGGTCCCAACGAGAACATCTCCCCGGTCAGCGCCCTCATGGCCGACGAGGGCCGCCTCGACAAGAGCGAGCGCGGCCCCGCCGACCGCTCCGCCGATCCCGCCGCCGACGCCGCGAGGATCTTCGCTGACCTGCTCCGCGACCGGGGCGTCGAGGTGGACGGTGGCCCGCGCGACGTCACAGGGAAGAGCAGGAAGGACAGCGAGGACAGCAAAGACGGGAAGGGCAGCGACGGCAAGGGAGACAAGGGGGACAAGGGGGACGGCAAGGGGGACGGTAAGGGTGCGAAGGCGCTCGCTTCCGTCCGCTCCCAGCCGCTTTCCGCGCTCGTCGAGCGGATGCTCACCAACAGCGACAACGACATCGCCGAGGCCCTCGCCCGGCAGACCGCCGTCGCCACCGGCGAGCCCGCCAGCTTCGACGGCGCGTCCAAGGCCGTGACCGCCCGGCTGAAGAAGCTCGGCCTGCCGGTCTCAGGGGCGGCCTTCGCCGACGGCAGTGGTCTCGACCGGGCGGACAAGGTGTCGGCCTCGCTGCTCGCGCAGGTTCTCGTACGGGCCTCCGATCCTGGCCAGCCCGCGCTGCGCCCGGTGCTCACCGGCCTCCCGGTGGCCGGGTTCACCGGGACCCTGCGCGACCGGTACGCGCAGGACGCGGTGGGCCGTGGCGTCGTACGGGCCAAGACCGGCACCCTCGGCGGTGTGAACACCCTCGCGGGCACGGTCGTGGACGCGGACGGCAGGCTGCTGGCCTTCGCTTTCGTCACGAACGGCACCACCGACGCGTCCGGCGCGCAGCGCGCTCTGGACCAGCTGGCCTCAGCGGTGGCCAACTGCGGCTGCCGCTGAGAGCGGCCGCCAGGGCGGCGGGCTCCCGGCGGGCGGGCCGGGCGCTCGGCCGCCGCGGACCACCAGCCGAACTGAATCAAGGTTCGCCGCCCCATTGCCGGAGTGGCCCACGTACCGTGAAGCCATGACGAGCATCGGTGGTGTCGAGATGGTCGACTGGAATCTCGCGGTAGCGACCGCGACCCGGCTGGTGCGGCCGGGTCCCGAGGTGAGCCAGGACGAGGCGCGGGCGGTCGTGCGGGAGCTGCGGCGGCATGCGAAGTCGTCGGAGGAGCATGTGCGGGCGTTCACCCGCATGATGCCCGCCGGTGGGGAGTACGCGGACACCCCGGTCCTTGTCGTGGACCGGGCCGGCTGGGTCCAGGCGAACGTCGCCGGGTTCCGCCAGGTACTCAAGCCCCTGCTGGACAAGATGCAGGACCGCCGGTCGTCAGGGCCGGGCGGCGCGATGCTCGGCGCGGTGGGCGGCAAGGTGACCGGCGTGGAGCTGGGCATGCTGCTCTCGTTCCTCGCCTCGCGCGTCCTCGGCCAGTACGAGACGTTCGCCCCGGCCAGCCGTGACCTTCCGGCGGGCAGCGCGGGCGGCCGGCTGCTGCTGGTCGCGCCGAACATCGTGCATGTCGAGCGGGAGCTCGATGTGGCGCCGCACGACTTCCGGCTCTGGGTGTGCCTGCACGAGGAGACGCACCGGACCCAGTTCACGGCGGTGCCATGGCTGCGTGACCACCTTGAGGCGGAGATCCAGGCGTTCCTCGGTGAGACCGAGGTGGACCCGGCGACGCTGCTGGAGCGGCTGCGCGAGGCCGCCCAGTCGCTGACCGGCAACCGGCCGGAGCACCCCGACGGCGGCCCGGTCGAGCGCGGCGGGCGCAGCATCGTCGAGCTGGTGCAGACGCCCGCACAGCGCGAGATCCTGGGCCGTCTCACCGCCGTGATGTCGCTGCTTGAGGGGCACGCCGACTACGTGATGGACGGGGTAGGCCCAGATGTGGTGCCCTCGGTCGCCGAGATCAGGGAGAAGTTCCAAAAGCGCCGGGCCAGTGGCGCGGGACGGCTCGACCAGGCGCTGCGCAAGCTGCTCGGCCTCGACGCCAAGCTGCGGCAGTACCGCGACGGTGAGCGCTTCGTGCGGGCCGTGGTGAACGAGGTCGGCATGGACGGTTTCAACCGGGTGTGGACGTCGCCGAACACGCTGCCGACCAAGGCGGAGATCCACAAACCGGCGGACTGGGTCGCGAGGGTGCACCGTAAGGCAGAGTCGTGAACGACGCACGCCGGGAGCCGGGTGAACGCCCTCGTAATCACTCGTCTGAGGGACCCTGAGTCACGGGTAGGCGTGCGATGCTCGGGTAACAGCTCGGCTCTGTCACCATCTACGTACACAGCGTGACTGGGGCTTGCATGGCTCCCGAGGCACCCCCCGATTGAAAGATGGGAAACGGACATGGGTCCCCATCCAGCGGTCGCCGCGATACGCCTGGCGGTTCGCCGCGTACTCCAGGACGTCATCGCCGACATCGACACTCCCCCCACCCCCCGCGCGTACGGCCGCGTATCCGCCGTCGAGTCCCGTGCCCGCCGCACCACGGGCATCGACGGCCGCTGCCACGATCCCCTCGCCGACCGTTCCCCCGACCGGTCAGGCGCCCGCCCCGCCGCGTCCGCCGGTACGCGAACCGCCGAGCGGCCCGACCCCAGGCCGCTGGTGCTCGTCGCGTGCTCCGGCGGCGCCGACTCCATGGCGCTCGCCTCCGCCCTTGCCTTCGAGGCCCCCAAGCTTGGCGTGCGTGCCGGCGGTGTCACCATCGACCACGGCCTGCAGCCAGGCTCTGACCTGCGTGCGGCTGAGGTCGTGGACCGGCTCCGCGCGCTCCGGCTCGACCCCGTCGACTCCCTCACCGTGGCCGTAGGCCGTGCGGGCGGCCCCGAGGCCGCCGCCCGCGACGCCAGGTACGCGGCTCTCGACCACCTCGCCGAGCGGCATGGCGCTACGGCGATCCTCCTCGGCCACACTCGCGACGACCAAGCCGAGACGGTTCTGCTCGGCCTCGCCAGGGGCTCGGGGACCCGCTCGCTGTCCGGCATGGCGAAGGTCTCCGGCGCCGATGGCCGCTACCGCCGCCCGTTCCTCCAGCTCGACCGGCAGACCGCGCGCAAGGCATGCCTGGCGCAGGCGCTACCGGTCTGGGACGACCCGCACAATGTCGACCCGGCGTACACCCGCTCCCGGGTGCGGCACGAGGCGCTGCCCGTGCTGGAGAAAGCTCTCGGCAAGGGCGTCGTCGAGGCCCTCGCCCGTACGGCGCAGCTCTCCCGCGACGATGCCGACGCGCTGGACGCGTGGGCGGCCGAGGCCGAGGTGGCCGCGCGCCGCGTCCGCACGGGCCCGCCGGCCCGGTCCGTCGCGGGCATCAGGCCGGGCGGCGCCCCGCTCGGCGCCCCGGCTGCCGCCCCTGTGACCACCCCCACCCCCGCCGCCGCTCCTTCCCCCGCCGCCGCTCCTTCCCCCGCTGCCGCTCCTTCCGGCGCCTCCCCTCTTGGTTCCCCCCTCACCTCCCCTCCCGGTTTCGCTGACTCCCTCGCCGTCGCCGAGCCCTCGGGTTCCGCTGATCCAGGCATTTCAGGCGGTACGGGCGGTTCCGCCGGAGCCGCCGACTTTCCCGACGCCATCGACTCCCTCGACACCGCCGTACTGCGCCAGCTGCCGCCGGCCGTCCGCCGCCGGGTGCTCCGCCGGGTGGCCATCGCCGCGGGTTCCCCCGCCGGTTCGCTCTTCGCCCGGCACATCGAAGAGGTGGACCGGCTGATCACCGGCTGGCATGGACAACGGGCGATCAACCTGCCCGGCCGCATCGAGGTCCAGCGGCAGGGTGGCAGACTGGTGATTCGGCAGGGCTGATTCGCCCGCGCCTGGCGAGCCTGAAACAAACGAGAGTGGCACGGGTGGACGACAAGGACATGGGCACCGACCTCCAGTCGGTGCTCATCACCAAAGAAGAGATCGACGCGAAGCTGGCCGAGCTGGCCGCGAAGATCGACGCGGAGTACCAGGGCAGGGATCTGCTCGTCGTCGGCGTCCTCAAGGGCGCCGTGATGGTCATGGCCGACCTGGCGCGGGCCCTGTCCACCCCCGTCACGATGGACTGGATGGCGGTGTCCTCGTACGGCGCCGGCACGCAGTCCTCCGGCGTGGTCCGCATCCTCAAGGACCTCGACACCGACATCGCGGGCCGTGACGTGCTGATCGTCGAGGACATCATCGACTCGGGGCTGACGCTGTCCTGGCTGCTGTCGAACCTCGGTTCGCGCGGGCCGGCCTCGCTGAACGTCGTCACGCTGCTCCGCAAGCCGGAGGCGGCCAAGGTCGATATCGATGTGAAGTGGATCGGCTTCGACATCCCCAACGAGTTCGTCGTGGGCTACGGCCTCGACTACGCGGAGAAGTACCGGAACCTGCCTTTTGTGGGCACGCTCGCACCGCACGTCTACGGCGGTTGACGGGCCGGGCGACGGACGGGGACCCCAGCGGGAACCGGTTGCCGTTTCCTGCCGTTGAAGCAGGGGAAGGCCATTTTGTTAACTGCCCGTGGCGGCGTTGGGTGACAATGCTGGGGTACCGTCCGAAGGTCAGTCTTTTTAGGCCGAGTAAAACACCGTACGCACAAGCAGCTCTCGTGAGAGGTTGCCGTGCCTCACTGTGGCAGGAGGGACGGGGCGTTTCCGCCCCGTATGGATGGACGTGAAGCGCTACTTCCGTGGGCCGGTCATGTGGATCGTGCTGGCCGTCCTCGCCGTGGTCGTGTTGATGCAGGTCGTCGGTTCGTCCGGTGGCTACAAGTCGGTGGACACCAGCGAGGTCGTCAATGCGATCGACAAGAACCAGGTCAAATCCGCAGAGCTGACGACCGGTGATGATCACAAGATCAAGGTCCAGCTGAAGGACGACGTCGACAAGGTCTCGGGCAGCAGGAAGCTCCAGGCCAACTACATCGGTGACCAGGGCGTCGATGTGGCCAAGATCCTGCAGGCCAACGCCGAGAAGGAAGGCGGCATCCCTGACGGGTACACCGTCTCCCAGTCGAAGCAGAATCCGTTCGTCGGCATTCTGCTCTCGCTGCTGCCCTTCGTACTCATCGTGGTCGTCTTCCTGTTCCTGATGAACCAGATGCAGGGCGGCGGCTCCCGGGTCATGAACTTCGGGAAGTCCAAGGCCAAGCTGATCACCAAGGACACCCCGAAGACGACGTTCTCGGACGTGGCGGGGTCGGACGAGGCGGTCGAGGAGCTCCACGAGATCAAGGAGTTCCTCCAGGAGCCCGCCAAGTTCCAGGCTGTCGGCGCCAAGATTCCCAAGGGTGTGCTGCTCTACGGCCCGCCCGGCACCGGTAAGACCCTGCTGGCGCGCGCCGTCGCCGGTGAGGCCGGTGTGCCGTTCTACTCGATCTCCGGTTCCGACTTCGTCGAGATGTTCGTCGGTGTCGGTGCCTCCCGGGTGCGTGACCTGTTCGAGCAGGCCAAGGCGAACGCTCCGGCGATCGTCTTCGTCGACGAGATCGACGCGGTCGGCCGGCACCGTGGTGCCGGCATGGGCGGCGGTCACGACGAGCGCGAGCAGACACTCAACCAGCTGCTGGTCGAGATGGACGGCTTCGACGTCAAGGGCGGCGTCATCCTGATCGCCGCGACCAACCGTCCCGACATCCTCGACCCCGCTCTGCTGCGTCCCGGTCGCTTCGACCGGCAGATCGCCGTGGACCGGCCCGACATGCAGGGCCGCCTGGAGATCCTCAAGGTCCACCAGAAGGGCAAGCCGGTCGCTCCGGACGTCGACCTCCGGGCCGTCGCCCGCCGCACCCCCGGCTTCACCGGTGCCGACCTGTCGAACGTGCTCAACGAGGCGGCGCTGCTCACCGCCCGTAGCGACAAGAAGGTCCTCGACAACCACGCACTGGACGAGGCCATCGACCGCGTCGTGGCCGGCCCGCAGAAGCGGACCCGGATCATGAGCGAGAAGGAGAAGAAGACCACCGCGTACCACGAGGGCGGACACGCCCTGGTCGCGGCGGCGTCTCCGAACAGCGACCCGGTGCACAAGGTGACCATCCTGTCCCGTGGCCGTGCGCTCGGATACACGATGGTGCTGCCGGAGGACGACAAGTACTCCACCTCGCGCAACGAGATGCTCGACCAGCTCGCCTACATGATGGGCGGGCGCGCGGCGGAGGAGCTGGTCTTCCACGACCCGACGACCGGCGCGTCGGACGACATCGAGAAGGCGACCCGCACGGCCCGCGCGATGGTCACGCAGTACGGCATGACCGAGCGGCTCGGCGCGATCAAGTTCGGCTCGGAGAACTCCGAGCCCTTCCTCGGCCGCGACATGTCGCATCAGCGTGACTACTCGGAAGAGGTCGCCGCGCTGGTCGACGAGGAAGTCAAGAAGCTGATCGAGACGGCGCACAACGAGGCCTGGGAGATCCTGGTCGAGAACCGGGATGTGCTCGACAACCTCGTGCTCGCGCTGCTGGAGAAGGAGACCCTCAACAAGGAGGAGCTCGCGGAGATCTTCTCCACCCTCGTGAAACGTCCGCTGCGTCCGGCGTGGACCGGTTCCTCGCGCCGTACGCCGTCGACCAGGCCGCCGGTGCTCTCCCCGCGGGAGCTGGCCCCGGCCAACGGTGCGGCGTCGGCGTCCGCCCTCGCGAAGGCGGGCACCCCCGAGGACGGCGTGGAGCTCCCCGAGCCCCCGCAGACCCCTCCTGCCGGGGCAAGCCCGGCCGAAGGCTGACGTGACGGACGGCTGACCACGGCGCCCGCCGCTGGTCAGCCCCGTCGCCCGCCCTCCGTCCCGCACCGGGGGCGCTCACCGGCCCCGGAATGAATGCCGCGTCCCCCAGGTTTTAGCCTGGGGGACGCGGCATTCCGGCATTCGCGTGGCCGGTCCCTATCCGTACGATCCGTAAACCGTACGGTCCGTACGGTCCGTACTCAGCAGGACCCGCACGGCCAGCACGTACGAGGAACGAGGCAACCCCCATGACCGACCCGGTCACTCTGGACGGCGAGAGCTCCATCGGAGAGTTCGACGAGAAGCGCGCCGAGAACGCGGTGCGCGAGCTGCTCATCGCTGTCGGTGAGGACCCGGACCGGGAGGGGCTGCGCGCGACGCCCGGCCGGGTGGCGCGGGCGTACCGGGAGATATTCGCCGGGCTGTGGCAGGAGCCTGAGGACGTCCTGACCACGACGTTCGACCTCGGGCACGACGAAATGGTGCTGGTGAAGGATATCGAGGTGTTCAGCACCTGCGAGCACCACCTGGTGCCGTTCCGCGGCGTGGCGCATGTCGGGTACATCCCGTCATGCGACGGGAAGATCACCGGCCTGTCGAAGCTCGCGCGCCTCGTGGACGTCTTCGCCCGCCGCCCGCAGGTGCAGGAGCGGCTGACGACGCAGGTCGCCGACTCGCTGATGAAGATACTTGAGCCGCGCGGTGTGATCGTCGTCATCGAGTGCGAGCACATGTGCATGTCCATGCGCGGTATCCGCAAGCCCGGCGCGAAGACCATCACCTCCGCGGTGCGCGGCCAGCTCCGCGACCCGGCCACCCGCTCCGAGGCGATGAGCCTGATCATCGCCCGGTAGGCCCGGTAGGCCCGGTAGGCCCGGTAGGCCCGGTAGGCCCGGTAGGCCCGGTAGGCCCGGCTGTACCGGGGCGCCGCTCCGTAAGCCTTCGTCCCCGGACGCAGGGCGGGCCGATCAGCACGCCCGCCCGGCGCCCGGGGACCTGCCGCACAGGCCCCTGCCGCACAGGGGCCTGGAGGCGCAGCCGTTCCGCGGCCCGGTTACGGAGTGGTCACCCGCTCGCCGAGCCATTCCAGCGTTCCCGAGACCTCACGGCGCCACGTGTTGAAGTTGTGGCCGCCGCTTTCCAGCAGCATGGACGAGATACGGGTCGGCTCGCCCGCCTGGTTCAGCAGCTTCACCTTGTTGATGAACTTCATGGTGTCCTTGTAGTTGTGCTCGCCCTCCTTGCTGCTGGTGACCAGCAGCGACACCGGCGGGGCGGGCTTGTGGTCCAGTCGCCACAGCAGGTTGTTCTCACGCTCAAGCTGCTTGCTGCCGCCGAACAGATCACCCGTGGTCCGGTCGATCGGAGCCTTGTACGAGGGGGAGAGCCCGGCCGCGGCCGAGAACGCCTCGGGGTGCCGCATGGCCATCTTCAGGGCGCAGTAACCGCCGGTCGAGTTGCCGACGACGCCCCAGTGCTTGGCTCCACGGCCGACCCGGTAGTGCGCGGAGACCGAGCGCGGCAGGTCCTTGGTGAAGAACGTCTCGGTCTGCGGGCCGCGCGGGACGTCCACGCACTCCGTGTCGCGCGGCGGGGCGACCGTGGGGCGCAGCATCACCAGGATCATCGGCTGCATCTTGTCTTCTTTGACCAGCTTGTGCGCGGTCTGCGGGTACTTCAGCCCGTTGATCAGGGCCTCGGCGGTCCCGGGATAGCCGGTCAGCACGACGACCGCGGGGAACTTCCGCTTGGCGTACTTGGCCTGGAAGTACTCCGGTGGCAAATAGACGTAGGCGGGGCTCGCGATCCGGGACGTCGGGCCCTGGATGTTCACCTTGTCGATGCGCCCCCCGACGCTCGGCTTGTCTCCGCCGGGGACGTGGACCTTACGGCTGCCGATGACCTTCACGCGCTTGTGCGCGGGCGTGTCGTGGTCCACGACCACGCCGGGCGTCGACTCCGTGCCGAACAGGTCCGCCCAGGACCCGTAGAAACCGAACGTCTGGTTGGAGAAGAGGGCGATGGCCATGAACACCGAAACCTGCGTCGCCAGCAGTACTCCGACCCGGCCGAGTACGGCGGGCCAGCTGCGCTTCGACAGCCGCGGCCACAGCCAAACGGTCGCGGCGAAGAACAGCACGGCCGCGATCACGGCGAGCGTCACGACCTTGTTGCTGGTGAGACCCATGGAGAACTTTCTGACGAGCGACCGGTCACCCGTGCCGCGATCGGGAACCCCGCACGCCCAATCACCGTCCTAGAGGGCGCGAATTTGACCGAAAGCTGTGACCAGCGGGCAGCAGATCCTCTTGACAGGGGCGGCGGGAAAGTACATGTCTGCAAGGCAAGACGGTGAGAAGTCCGAAGTGGTTGCCACGAGGCTGCGACGTGTGGCGCGCGGCCCCCGACCTGAGACCATTCCCTCCGTGATTGGCACGGCCTGCGCGCTGATCGGCCTTCTGGACATCGCCGCGGGCGTGTTCCCGCGCTTTCGCCACAGCTGGGTGCACTCCCTGGCCGAGATCCTGCCCGGTGCCGTGAACTCCCTGGCCGCGGCCGCCTCCATCGTGGTCGGCGTGCTGCTCCTCATGCTCGCCCACGGCCTGAAGCGGCGCAAACGGCGCGTCTGGCTCGCCGCGGTCGCGCTGCTGCCGGTCGGTGCCGCCGCCCAGCTGATCTACCGGCACTCCCTCGGCGGCGCGATCCTCTCGCTCGTACTGCTGGCGCTGCTGGTGCGCTACAGGGGTGAGTTCGCGGCGCTGCCCGACCCCCGTACCCGCTGGAAGGCGCTCGCGAACTTCGTCCTGCTGGGCGGCGCGAGTTTCGGCCTCGGGCTGGTCATCGTCGGCTCGCACCCGGGGAAGGTCGTCGGCGACCCCTCGGTCAGGGAGCGGTTCGAGCATGTGCTGTGGGGGCTGTTCGGCTTCGAGGGCCCGGTGGACTACACGAACGGCGTGGACTACACCGTCGGCTACTCACTGGGCGCGCTCGGCCTGCTGACCGCCGTCACCACCGCGTACCTGGCCTTCCGCCCCGAGCAGCCGGCCGCCCGGCTGACCGCCGACGACGAGGAGCGGTTGCGGGCGCTGCTGGCTGTGCACGGCGGCCGCGACTCGCTCGGTCACTTCGCGCTGCGGCGCGACAAAGCGGTGATCTTCTCGCCGAGCGGCAAGTCAGCGGTCTGTTACCGGGTGATCTCGGGCGTCATGCTCGCCAGCGGTGACCCGGTCGGCGATGTGGAGGCGTGGCCGGGCGCCATCGAGTGCTTCATGGCCGAGGCCAAGGCGCACTCGTGGACCCCGGCGGTGATGGGGTGCAGCGAGACCGGCGGCGAGGTATGGACCCGCGAGACCGGTCTGGACGCGCTGGAGCTGGGCGACGAGGCGATCGTGGACGTCGAGGACTTCACGCTGACCGGGCGGGCCATGCGCAACGTGCGGCAGATGGTCAAGCGCATCGAGCGGAACGGCTACGAGACCCGGGTGCGCCGGGCGTCGGAGCTGGACGCCACCGAGCTGGAGCAGATCCAGCGGGCCGCCGCCGACTGGCGCGGCACCGACACCGAGCGCGGGTTCTCCATGGCGCTCGGCCGGATCGGCGACCCGGCGGACGGGGACGCGGTGATCGCGACCGCGCACCGGGCGGACGACGCGGATGCCGAGGGCGGGGCGCCCAGCCCGTACGGCGACCTGAAGGCTGTACTCCACTTCGTGCCGTGGGGTGCCGACGGCATGTCGCTGGAACTGATGCGCCGCGACCGGGCCGCCGACCCGGGGATGAACGAGCTGCTGATCGTCGCCTCGCTGCAGGCCGCCCCGGAGCTGGGTGTGAAGCGCGTGTCGCTGAACTTCGCCATGTTCCGCTCCGCTCTCGCGCGTGGTGAGCGGCTGGGTGCGGGGCCGGTGCTGCGCGGCTGGTGCGGGCTGCTGATCTTCCTGTCCCGCTGGTTCCAGATCGAGTCGCTCTACAAGTTCAACGCGAAGTTCCGGCCGCGCTGGGAGCCGCGCTTCGTGGTGTTCCGCAACAACCGCGACCTGCCGCGTATCGGCATCGCGGCGATGCAGGCGGAAGGTTTCGTCTCGCTGGCCCTGCCCCGGCTGCCGTGGCGCCGCCGGTCGGCGGCCCCGGGCTGGGAGGGCGCCACGGAGGGACAGCCGGGGCCACAGCGGCCCGACGCGTCCCGTGAGACCGCGGGAGCCGGCACGTCGCGTGCGGCGGACGGCGCTGCCGGGGCCGGTGGCGCTGCCGGGGCCGGTGCGGCCGGGCGGGCCCGGAACGTCGCGGTCCCGGGCGCGCGGGGAGCGCTCGGCACCTCGGACGAGGCCGGTGTCCCCGTGGCCGCCGGTGTCCCCGGTGGCTCGGCCCGGTAGGGAACGGCAGGCGTCACGGGCCGTCCGGCCGTCGCCGGAGGCGTGTCGCCGCCGGTCGTACGGTCGCGGCCGGCCGACTGGGTGAGCCGTGCGCGAGGACGGTCGGCCTAGGCTGGAGGCATGAGTACGTTGCGTGATCGCGGTGGACGAGCCGGCATCGGCGGTCCCACCGGTCTTCCGGTGTGGGACCGGTGCGCGGTGATGGGTGTGGTGAACGTCACGCCCGACTCCTTCTCCGACGGCGGCCAGTGGTTCGACACCGAGCTGGCCGTCAAGCACGGCCTCGACCTCGTGGCCGCCGGTGCGGACCTGGTGGACGTGGGCGGCGAGTCGACCCGGCCGGGCGCCGCGCGCGTCGATGAGGCAGAGGAACTGCGGCGGGTCGTGCCCGTCGTCAGGGAGCTGGCCGGTGCCGGGGTCGTCGTCAGCGTGGACACCATGCGCGCCTCGGTCGCGGAGCGGGCGGTCGAGGCCGGAGCGGTGCTGGTCAACGACGTCAGCGGTGGTGGCGCCGACCCCGCGATGGTGCCGGTGGTGGCCACCGCCGGGGTGCCGTTCGTGGTGATGCACTGGCGCGGGCAGTCCATCGACATGAATAACCGGGCCGTTTACGGGGACGTGGTCGGCGAGGTCGTCGCTGAGCTCCGGAGCAGCCTGGAGCGCGCGGTCGCCGGGGGCATCGAGCCGGACCGGATCGTCATCGACCCGGGGCTGGGCTTCGCGAAGAACGCGGACCATGACCTCGCGCTGATCGCGAATCTGGGCAGGCTGGGGGAGCTGGGGCGGCCACTGCTGGTGGCGGCGTCCCGTAAGCGGTTCCTTGGCCGGGTACTGGCGGGAGGCGAGGGCAGCCCACCGCCCGCGCGGGAGCGGGACGCGGCGACGGCGGCGGTCTCGGCGCTGGCGGCCCGGGAGGGCGCGTGGGCGGTACGGGTACATGAGGTACGGGCTAGTGCCGACGCGGTACGGGTCGCACGGGCGATTGAGGGTGCGGCCGAGGCCGCGGAGGCGGTGGCTGGGGCGAGCGTGACGGACGAGTCAGGCGGGGCGGACCAGACGTGCAAGGCGGACGTGGCAGGTGGGGCAGGCGTGGCCAACGCAGAGGGAGTGGCGTGACTTCCCGTACGGACAGTGAGCTGGTGGAACTGGCGAACACCGCCCTCTACGAGGCGATGGAGCGCGGCGACCCGGCGGCACTCGGCGCACTGTGGTTGGACGGCGATGTCAGCTGCGTGCATCCCGGGTGGCCGGTGCTGCGCGGGCGTAGCGAGGTGCTGCGCTCGTACGCGTTGATCATGGCCAACACCGAGTACATCCAGTTCTTCCTCACCGACGTCGAGGTGTCCGTCCTGGGCGATACCGCGCTGGTGACCTGCACGGAGAACATCCTCAGCGGCGGACCGGCCGAGGAGGAGGGCGCGCTGGGCCCGCTGGTGGGCCAGCTCGTCGTGGCGACGAACGTGTTCCGGCGCGGCCCGGACGGCTGGAAGGTGTGGTCGCACCACGGGTCGCCGGTGCTCGCCGAGCGCGACGACGAGGACGGCATCGGGGACGGCGTTGACGACGGGATCGGCGGGTCTCCGGGCGGGCTGGGCGGCGACGGGCAGTGAGCCGGGCGGCCGCCTGCGGACCGACCGGCCCGGCTTGGGGCTCTTGGTGGGTGGCGGTAGCGCGTTGACCGAAAGGGGCGTCAGCGGCGAGCGTGACTGATCACTCGTTCGAGCTGTCCGGCAGGAGGGTAAGCAGTGGGTCGCGGGGCCTTGGGTGAAGCGTGGCGGTAACCATTTAGCAGCCGGACGCAATGCTGTCCATAGCCCCCGCGGGCGGGTGCCGTCGGTGCTCGCAGGTAGATTCGATAAGGGGAACCTCTGCTGAGAGGCAGGGGAGGGCGACGCGTCGGTGGGAGCCGGTGCTTGCTCGTACACCGACGACCAGCTGGAGTGATTCGTGTGGATCGTGTCGCGCTGCGCGGCCTGAGGGCCCGTGGGCACCACGGCGTGTTCCCGAAGGAGCGCGAGGAGGGTCAGACCTTCGTCGTGGACCTGGAGCTGAGCCTGGACACCCGGCCTGCCGCCGCCGACGACGATCTCGCGAAGACCGTGCACTACGGGGTGGTGGCGGAAGAGGTCGTGGCCGTGGTGCGGGGCGAGCCGGTCGACCTGATCGAGACGCTCGCCGAGCGCATCGCGGAGCAGTGCCTGAAGCACGAGGCGGTGCGTGAGGTGGAGGTCGTTGTGCACAAACCGGACGCCCCGATCACCGTTCCCTTTGACGACGTGACCATTACCATCACGCGGAGCCGAGTATGAGCAGCAGCGACCCGACCGTGCAGCCCGTTCCCGCCTCCGTGGTGGAACAGGTGGATGCCGCGGACGTGACCCTCAGCAACCCCAAACGGGCGGTGATCTCGCTCGGCAGCAATCTGGGCAATCGCCTGGACACTCTGCAAGGCGCGATCGACGCGCTTGAGGACACCCCCGGACTGCGGGTCAAGGCCGTGTCGCCGGTGTACGAGACGGAGCCGTGGGGCGTGGAGGCGGGCTCGCAGCCCACGTACTTCAACGCCGTGGTGCTGGTGAAGACGACGCTGCCGCCGTCGTCGCTGCTTGACCGTGGTCAGGCCATCGAAGAGGCGTTTGAGCGGGTACGGGACGAGCGCTGGGGGCCGCGCACCATCGACGTGGACATCCTCGCGTACCAGGACGTCGTCTCGGACGACCCTGAGCTGACCTTGCCGCACCCGCGCGCGCACGAGCGTGGTTTCGTGCTGGTGCCGTGGCGTGACGTCGACCCGGAGGCAGTTGTTCCGGGCCGGGGCCCGGTCGTTGAGCTGCTTGCCGAGGTCGGCAGCGACGGCGTGGTGCCGCGCGTCGACCTGGAACTTCGGCTGCCGGAGTAGACGTTGAGGTGGTGCCGCGACCGTGGTGGTGGCCACGGTGTGGCGACCTCGGGGGCCGTGGCCGGTGCCACCGCGGCGGCAGCCGTGGCGGGGCGGCGGGCGCGGCGGCGGTAACTTGAGGGTGCTCTGGCACTCCCGGACCCGCCGACCGGCTCCGGGAGCTGGGCCGGGGCGGCTTGTGAGCGACCCGGGAACGGCTTGGGGCCGGACTCGGGCTTTTGGTTGATGCTGGTGGGCCGGACGCGCTCGCTGAGCCATGTGAGACGTATGACGATGAGGGGCGACCACTCGGTGAAGCAACTTCGGATCGGGGTTCTGGTCGGGCTGTTCGCTGTGGCCGGGATTCTGTCGTGGGCGGGTGCCCGGCTGTGGAACACGGTCGGCACGCTGCCGAGCGTGCCGGTCGCCGCCCCCATCGTGCTGGCGCTGATCGCCGTGGTGCTGGGGGCGACGGCACTGTCGCTGCGCTCAAGGCTGACCGCGCAGCGCGAACGCCGCCCGGGCGCGAAGGGCGTGGACCCGCTCGTGGCGGCCAGAGCGGTGGTCTTCGGGCAGGCGAGCGCCCTGGTGGCGGCGCTGGTGTCGGGCATGTACGGCGGCGTGGGCCTTTTCCTCCTCCTCGAAGAGCTCGATGTGCCCGCGCGCCAGGACCAGGCGGTCTACGCCGGTGCGTCCGTGCTCGCCGGTGCGGCGGTCGTGGCCGTCGCCTTCTTCCTGGAGCGCGTCCTGAAGCTCCCGGACGACGAGGACGACGACGAGCCGGGCGCGGCCCGCGCGTAACCCTCCGGGCGGCCGGTCCCCCACTGCGCCGCGCGGGGCCCGGCGGCGTGCCCCGTCAGGGGCGCGGAGAACTGCGCGACCAGCCACGACGTACCCCGCAGTTCGCGACGCACGGACGGGGGCTCCCCCAGCGCGACCGCCGGACACGGCCTCACTAGACGTCGGCGATCGTCTGAAGTTCCACCGCCTCGCGAGGAATGGCGTTCGCGTCGGCGTCGATCGAGCGGCGCAGGGCCTCGTGCAGCCGGGCCGGGGTCAGGACGCCGAGGAAGCGGTCGCCGTCGAGGACCGCGATCCAGCCGGCGTCGTTCTGCAGCATGGTGCTGAACGCCTGCTTGAGGGACGAGCCGACCGGAAGCCATGCCTCCATGCGGCGGGCGTGCTGTTTGACCGTGCCCGTCAGGCCGCCGTCCCCGGGTGTGGTGGCGTCGGCGACGATCCAGCCGTGCAGGTTGTCGTCGGTGTCCAGGACGACCGCCCAGCGGGCGCCCTCCGCCGTCAGCCGGGCGGCGGCCTCCCGCAGCGGGTCGTCGAGGTGCACGACCGGGGGCTGTTCGAGGTCGCCCGGCTCGATCGGCGTGACGGACAGCCGCTTCAGGCCACGGTCGGCGCCGACGAAGTCGGCCACGTACGGCGTGGCGGGGGCGCCGAGGACCGCTGCCGGAGCGTCGAACTGCTCGATCTTCCCTTCCCCGTACACCGCGATCCGGTCGCCGAGCCGGACCGCCTCCTCGATGTCGTGCGTGACGAAGAGAACGGTCTTGCGGACCTGCGACTGGAGCCGCAGGAACTCGTTCTGGAGATGTTCGCGTACGACGGGGTCCACCGCGCCGAACGGCTCGTCCATCAGCAGCACGGGCGGGTCGGCGGCGAGCGCGCGGGCCACCCCGACGCGCTGCCGCTGGCCGCCGGAGAGCTGGTCGGGGTAGCGGTCGCCGTATACGGAGGGGTCGAGTCCGACAAGGTCGAGGAGTTCGGCGGCGCGTTCGCGCGCCTTGCCGCGCTGCCAGCCCAGCAGATGCGGCACCGTGGCGGTGTTCTCCAGCACGCTCTTGTGCGGGAAGAGGCCGACCTGCTGGATCACGTACCCGATGCGCCGCCGCAGCCGCACCGGGTCGATGCCCGCGATGTCCTCCCCGTCCAGAAGGATCTGGCCGCTGGTCGGCTCGATGAGCCGGTTGACCATCTTCATGGTCGTGGTCTTGCCGCAGCCGGACGGTCCGACGAGCGTGACCAGCTCGCCCTCAGCGACCTCGAAAGACAGGTCGTCCACCGCGGTCGTGCCATCGGCGTAGCGCTTGGTGACGTGCTCGAAACGGATCATGGCTCCCCATTGTGGCCGGACTCCTTGAAGAACATGTTGCCGTCTCGTGGCGGCCGGGCTCGATTGTCAGTGCTCAGAGATAGGGTCGCCAGGCATTGAACGACACGGGCGGGGGAGGTGGGCGGACGTGAGTGCGAAAGGCTGTCTGGCGGCGAACGACTGGATCTGCGGCGAGTATGTCCGCACGCGCAGTCAGGAGTTGACGGACGCGACTGTCCAGCATGTCTGGATCACACTCGTGTCGGTGGCGATCGGGTTGCTGGTGGCCTTCCCGCTGGCCTTGCTCGCCCGCCGGTGGCGGGCGGCGGCGGGCCCGGTGCTCGGCCTGACGACTGTGTTGTACACGGTGCCGTCGCTGGCCATGTTCGCCCTGCTCATGCCGGTCTTCGGGGTGTCGGCCTCGGTGGTGGTGACGGGCCTGGTGCTCTATTCCCTGACCGTGCTCGTGCGCAACATCCTGGCGGGCCTTGAGTCGGTCCCGGCCGAGGCGCGGGAAGCCGCGCGGGGCATGGGATATGGCCCGGCGCGGCTGCTGTTCGGCGTGGAGCTGCCGCTCGCGCTGCCCGCTCTCATGGCCGGTGTGCGCATCGCCACGGTGTCCACCGTGTCGCTCACCACGGTCGGCGCGATCGTCGGCTTCGGCGGCCTTGGCAACCTCATCTACGACGGCATGGACAGCTTCTTCAAGGCGCAGGTGCTGACGGCCTCGGCCATCTGCGTCGTCCTCGCCGTGGTCGCTGACGTGCTGCTGCTCGGCGTGCAGTGGCTGCTGACGCCGTGGACCAGGGGCCGGTCCGGCGGTGACGGCCAGGCGCGGGCGAAGACCCGGCGCGTGGCGCGCGTGGCGAAGGCGGGCTGAGGGGGCATGGACGACATCACCGGAGCCTGGGACTGGCTGACAGCGAGCGCCAACTGGGCGGGCACCAACGGCGTATGGCACCGACTCGGCGAGCACATGTACCTCACCGTGGTGTGCCTTGCCATCTCCTGTGCCATCGCCCTGCCCCTGGCTCTCTATCTGGGCCACATCGGCAAGGGCGGCGCGCTCGCCGTCAACATCTCCAACGCGGGGCGTGCCGTCCCGACGTTCGCCGTGCTCGTGGTGCTGATGCTCACACCGCTCGGCAAGCACGGCGACCTGCCGACGATCATCGCGCTGGTGCTCTTCGCGGTGCCACCGCTGCTGACCAACGCGTACGTCGGCATGCGCGAGGCCGACCGCGATGTGATCGAGGCCGCGCGGGGCATGGGCATGTCGGGCTGGCAGTTGCTCGGCCGGGTGGAGATCCCGCTCGCCTTCCCGTTGATCATGACGGGCGTACGGTCGGCCGCCGTGCAGGTCGTCGCGACGACGACGCTCGCCGCGCTGCCCGGCGGCGGCGGGCTTGGCCGGATCATCACCGCGGGCTTCAACACCTACAACTCGGCGCAGGTCGTCGCGGGTGCCGTGCTCGTCGCCGGGCTCGCGCTGCTGGTGGAAGGCGTGCTGGTGGTGGCCGAGCGGCTGCTGACCCCGGTACCGAGGTCGGTCCTCGTGGCGCGCCGCCGCGCGGAGCGCGCGCACCGCGCGGAGGAGCGGATGGCCCCGGCGACCGCGGTCAAGTTCGCCGCGGGCGGCGCGGCCGCCGTCGTGGCGCTCGCGGGCGTGGTCGTCGGCTACGGCGGCAAGAGCCTGGAGGACTCCAACACGGCCAAGGGCGGCAAGGGCTCGGTCGTCGTCGGAGCCGCGGGCTTCACCGAGTTCAAGATCATGGCCGAGCTGTACGCGCGGATGCTCGGCGACGCCGGTTACAAGGTGTCGATCCAGCCGCTCAAGGCGCGCGAACTGTACGAACCGGCCCTGGAGAAGGGGCAGATCGACGTCGTACCGGAATACGCGGCTACGCTTGCCGAATTTCTCAACGCCAAGCAGAACGGCTCCCAGGCGCCCGAGAAGAATCCAGTCGCCTCGGATGACGCCGACAAGACTGTGGAAGCCCTGAAGAAGCTCGCCGAACCACGCGGTCTCAAGGTCCTTTCCGCGGGCGACGCGGTCGACCAGAACGCCTTCGCGGTGACGAAGGAGTTCGCCGAGAAGAACAACCTCAAGACGCTTTCGGATGTCGGCAAGGCAAACCTGAAGATCAAATTGGCGGCGGGTGACGAGTGCGTCCAGCGCCCGTTCTGCGAACCGGGACTGAAGAAGACGTACGGCATCGACGTCACCGGGGTCGATCCGAAGGGCGTCGGGACCGTCCAGTCCAAGCAGGCCGTCAAGGACGGCTCCGACGACATGCTGCTGACCACGACCACCGACGCCACCCTTGAGGACTTCGGACTCGTCCTGTTGGCAGACGACAAGGGCCTGCAGAATGCCGACAACGTGCTCCCCGTGGTGAACAAGAAGGACGCCGGTCACCGCAAGATCGAGGTGGCTCTCGACAAGCTCACGCGGGTACTGACGACGGAGGACTTGGCCGAGATGAACCGGAAGGTGGACGCGGAGCGGCAGAAGCCCGCAGATGTCGCCAAGGACTATCTGAAGAAGAAGGGATTGCTCAAGAAGTAATCGGCTGGGAAAGATTGCCGGGCGGGCAGCGAAGAACGCCGTGCGCACGGTAAGTTTTAGGCCATGCCACGTGGACGCCACCGCCATTCCCCACCTCTGCACCGGCTGCTCCCACCGCTGTCCGTCGCAGGCGTCTCCACTGCCTGCGCGGTCGCTGCCTGGCTGGTCGGCGAGCCCGTCATCATCCGCTCGCTGGCCACGGCCGCCGCGGTCGCCGCGATCGTCGGCGCGGTGCTACTGCGCCACTGGGACAACGCGGCGGGCAAACGTGTCGCGGACCTGAACAGCGCGCAACTGCGCGAAGAGTGGCGGACCGAGGAACGCGTCGCCGAACTGGAAGCGACGGCCGACGAATCCCGCGCGGTCCGCGCCAAACTCGAAGCCAAGCTGCGGGCGAAGCGCACCGAGTTGGCCCGGCTGCGCAACGAGCACGCCGCGCTGCTCCGCCGCTACGCGACCGCCGAGACGGAGCGCGCCAAGGCGCTGGAACTCCGCCGCCGCCTCGCGCTGGAGGCCGCCCCCGCACGCGGTCGTGGCGCCGAGCCCACCACGCGGGACACCGCGTCGGCGTCGATCCCGGCGGCCCGTACGGCGACTGGCGCCGCGGGCACCGCGCCTTCGTCGGACGCGCCGCGTGGACCGGCGACGGGCGCGGGCCCGGATGTCGTTCCCGGTGTGTCGGCTGCGGCGGACGCGGTGGCTGTGGGACCGATCGCGTACCGCCGAGCGGCCGTCGCGTTGCGCGATCTGTCGCGCAACGCCGCCCAGCAGCGGCAGCAGCAGGAGCAGGAGCAGCAGGGAAAGCAGAAGCAGAAGCAGCAATGGCAGGTGGCCGGCGCTGAGTCCGAGGCGGGAAGGGCGACTGAGGGGCCGGGGGCCGCAGGCCGTCCCGCTCCGGACCGCGTGCCCGCAGACCGCATGTCGGCAGACCGCATGCCCGCAGGCCGTAGGTCGGCGGACCGCGCGTCGGCGGACCGTACGTCGGCAGACCGCGAGTCCGTGGACCACGCGTCCGCAGAGCCGACGCCGGAGTCGGGTCCGGAGGCGGACGAGGAGCCGGGGCCCGAGCTGTTGCCAGCGTTGAGGGCGGGATCGGCGGCAGGTCGTCCGGGTACGGGCGGTGGCGTCTACACCGACGGCGACCGGGAACACACACGAGCCGATGGCTCAGCGGATTCGGCCGCTGCGGCGGAGTCGGCTGTTGCGGTCGCTTCGGCTGCTACCGCTGCTTCGGCTGTCGCGGTCGCTTTGGATGGGCCTGTCGTCGCGGACGGCTCCACCGACTTGGAGGGTGCTGCCGGCTCGGATGGCGTTGCTGGTTCGGGCGTGAAGGCTGGGTCGGTCGAGGCAGTTGGCGCGGACGCCGGAATGAAGCCCGTGGGCACGCCTACGGCGCTGGGGCAGGGCGGCAAGGTGCCGGCCGCCGCCGCGATCATGCCGCAGTCGCCGGAGGGCGGCCCGTACGCCGGGCTTCAGCGGAGGTCCGCCTCCCGGGCCGCTGGTGGTTTCGACTTCTTCGGTACCCAGCAAGGCACACCCGCCGCGCAGGGTTCCGCCACCGCTCAGGAGCCCAGCCCGGCGCTGGAGGAAGACCTCGCTGACGTCGTGGGCGCGGAGGCCCTCGCCGATCACGCGGCCCGTCGCGCGGCGCAGGGGACCGGCCTGGCGATCGATTTGGCCGACTCCGACGCTGCCGCCGGCGCCCGTACGGGAACCGTCACCGATGCCCGTATCGAGACCGATGGCCGGACCGGCGCCGACGACCGTATCGGCGCTGGAGGCGATGTCGGGGACGGTGTCCGTACTGACGGCGTAGGCGCAGAGGCAGTCGGGGCGGACCGCGCGGCGGTGAGCGCGGGCACGGACGGCGCCCACGCGAAGGCCCCGGCTGATTCCGACGAGGTCATCGACCTCACGGCGCACGACGAGACCGAAGTGATTGACGTGGCGGAGCTGCGCGGGGCCGTCTCGTAGGCAGGCAGGCAGGCAGGCAGGCAGGACTGGACTGGCTTGCGCGCGTGGCTTCTGCTGGGCGGGGGGCGCGCCGGCATCCGAGCTGGTGCGCGCCGGAGCGCCGAGTCGGCGATTCGAGCCGATGCCTCGACGGGTGGTGGAAGTTCCCCCGGGGGCCGCCCTCGGTCGCCTTGGCTGCGCGGCGCCGTGTCAGGTGTTGTTGCTTGCCGTTACTTGTCGATGTCGCCGACGACGAAGAACAGCGAACCGAGGATCGCGACCATGTCGGCGACGAGCGTGCCGGGCAGCAGCTCCGTCAGTGCCTGGATGTTGTTGTACGAGGCGGAGCGCAGCTTGAGCCGGTACGGAGTCTTCTCGCCCTTGGAGACGAGGTAGTAGCCGTTCAGGCCGAGAGGATTCTCCGTCCACGCGTAGGTGTGCCCCTCCGGGGCCTTGAGCACCTTGGGCAGCCGCTGGTTGATGGGGCCGGGAGGCAGTTCGGCGATCCGGTCCAGGCAGGCGTTCGCGAGGTCGAGTGAGTTGTGCGTCTGGTCCAGCAGACATTCGAAGCGGGCCAGGCAGTCCCCCTCGTGGCGGGTGACGACTCGCAGGGTGTCGGCCAGTTCGCCGTACGCCAGATACGGCTCGTCCCGGCGGAGGTCGAAGTCGACGCCGGAGGCGCGGGCGATGGGCCCGCTGACCCCGTACGCGTGCACCGCCTCCGGCGAGAGCACGCCCACGTCGCGCGTCCGCCCCCGGAAGATCTCGTTGCCGAGCACCAGCCCGTCGTACACGTCCATCCGCGCCTGCGCCTGTGCCACCGCGTGCCGTGCGCGTCCGAGCCAACCCGCCGGGAGGTCTTCCTTGAGGCCGCCGACCCGGTTGAACATGAAGTGCATCCGGCCGCCGGACACCTCCTCCATGACCGCTTGCAGTTCCTCACGTTCGTGGAAGGCGTGGAAGACCGGAGTGATTCCACCCAGTTCGAGGGGGTACGACCCCAGGAACATCAGGTGGTTGAGCACGCGGTTCAGCTCAGCGAGCAGGGTCCGCGTCCACACGGCGCGCTCGGGGACCTCCATGCCGAGCATGCGCTCGACAGCGAGAACGACGCCCAGCTCGTTGGAGAAGGCGGAGAGCCAGTCGTGCCGGTTGGCGAGCACGATGATCTGGCGGTAGTCGCGCGCCTCGAACAACTTCTCCGCGCCCCGGTGCATATAGCCGACCACCGGCTCCACCTGCTGGATGCGCTCGCCGTCGAGCACGAGCCGCAGCCGCAGCACGCCGTGCGTGGACGGGTGCTGGGGGCCGATGTTGAGCACCATGTCAGTGCTCTCCGCCCCACCACCGATGCCGACCGTCGTCTCCGTCATGGGCACTAGTTTGTCAGCTCCTCCCGCGAGACTGGTGGCCGTCCCAGGACGGGATGCTCACGGCGAGGAGTCCGGGGCGCTGAGCGGTCCTGGCTGCGGGGAGCCAGGGCGCGGGGAAACGGTCCGTACGGCGGGTGTGGGCCGCACTGGGAGTACGGTGCCGAGATCGCAGGGGCCCACTGGTTGACACAGCCAGCTGAAGCCGCCCAACCCGGCCGGGTCGGTCAATTCCGCTGCTTCGCCCACCGCACTCAGAGCCCGTACGTACCCGGTGGGGTCGGTGCTGGCGAGCGTCAGGGGCGGGCGCCGCCCCTCGACGCCGAGCGCGCGCAGCGCGTCCCGCTGGGACAGCAGGACGGGCACACCGGCGGACGCGCCCGCGCCGGTGGCCGCGTGTGCGCCCACGCCCGAGCCGGTGCCGGCGCCAGTGCCCGCGTCGGTGGTCGTGCCTGTGCCAGTGCCGGTACCGGTGCCGGTGTCCGCGCCGGACGGGTCGCCCTCCGCGCCCGTCATCACCGCCGCTGCGCCCGCCGCCGCGCAGGCGTCCAGGGCGACGTGCGCGGTCAGGTCGCATGTGCCGTCCGGCACGGGCCGCACCTCGCGGCCGTCGCGGAAGCCGGTCAGGGTGCCGAAGGGCGGCCGGGCCGGGCGTTCGTGCGCGTAGTCGACCGCGATGGCGAGGCCGGACCGCAGGGCCCGTACGGCACCGGCCCAGGCGATGTCGCGGGGCGTTCCCGGCTCGGCGCGCAGCCCTGGCTCCGGGCCGAGCGGCCACCAGCGGCTCAGCCACGCGGCGTCGGTGCCCGTGACCGGAGCCCCGAGGCGTTCCTCCCCGCCGGGAGCCACGAGCACGCGGCGCGGGATGCCGTCGGCGCCGACCTCGACGACATCGACCGGCACGTTGTCCAGCCACTCGTTGGCGAGCAGCAGTCCGGTCAGCGAACCAGGCGAGGGGAGCGCGTCGAGCCAGGTGATCCGGGGATCGATCCCATCCGGCCGGGCCGCGCGTTCCACGGCGTACAGACGCAGCCGGGCGCCGAGAGCCGAGGGCGCGGGCGCGGGCGACGGCAGACCCCCAGGACCGGCGTCGGAGCCGTGCCGCTGGGCGGTGGGAGCCGACGGGGGAGAGGGCTCGGCGGCGGCCTGGCCGCCGACCGGACTGCCGACAGCCCGACCCGAACGGTCCAGCACCGTGAGCACGCCTGACAACAGTTCGCCGCGCCCGGCGCCGACGTCCACGAGCGCCAGTTCGGCAGGGTGGCCCAGCTGCTCGTCGACCCGGGTCAGCAGCTCCGCGACCGCGCGCGCGTACAGCGGGGAGGCGTGTACGGAGGTGCGGAAGTGGCCAGTGGGGCCTTCGGGGCGGCGGTAGAAGCCCGCTGGCCCGTACAGCGCCGCCTCGGCCGCTACGCGCCAGCCGACCCACCCGTCCCCGTCCCCGTCTACATCCCCGTCCCCGTCGCCGTCCTCGGCCCCGCCATCGGGGCGTGTGGCCCCACGGACCTCATCAGTTTCCCCAGCCGCGCCAGCCTCGCCGGTGAGGTCGGTACTGCCGATCTCGGCGATCTCAGCGATCTCGCCGATTCCGTCCACCTCGCCGGTCTCGCCGTTCTCGCCGTTCTCACTGGTCTCGCCGGTCCGGTCGTCCGCCGCCTCTGCCGAAGCCACCCGCTGCCGCCTGCCTTCCATCCGCCCGCCCATCCGCGCATCCGCCCGTGCACCCGGCCAGTCAGCCTCTGGGCGGTCAGCCGGTCAGTGTCCTGGTGAGCGTCCGTCCACCGGTCAGTGTCCTGGTGACCGTCCATCCAGGTGTCCGTGTCGTCAATTCGGCTGCTGCCCGGGCACCCGCTCGATCCAGTGTCGCGCGGCTTTCGCCCGCCCTCGCCGGCGGCTTCCGCTTCGCCCCGTGCCGGGCGCGCGTCCAGCCCCTTCCCCCGGTCGCCCAGGCTCCGGAAAGCCCGGTCAGGGAGGGCTGACGTGGGGGCTCCCAGGAGGATACCGAGCGGTCGGTCTCCACCTTGCGGAGTACACGCACCGCTTCCGGATCGACCGTCCGGTTGACCCCTGCACGTACTTCATCTGCCTACGCTGGGTTACGTGCAGCGCCTCTACGATTTTCTCCGCAGGCATCCGACAGGTGTCGACAGCTTCTGGGCTGTGATGCTGTTCGGTCTCGCTTGCGTGTGGCTTGTCGAGGCGGAGATGGGCCGTGAGCCGCGCCTCATGGCTGTGCCCATCACACTCGCTCTGTGCCTGGTCGTCGCGCTTCGCCGACGGGCCCCCGAGAAGATGATGCTCCTGGTGGCGACCTGTGGTGTCGCCCAGCTCGTGGCGAATGTCGACATCAACCCCGCCGACTTCGCCATGCTGGTGATCATCTACACGTGCGCCGCTGACGGGGCGCTCTGGGCTTCCCGGCTGGGGCTCGTCGGCGGGTTGCTCGCGCCGACCATCGCCACCATCAGGTGGCCAGGGCAAGAAGGCAACGCCAGCCATTGGCAGGCCCTCGTCTCCACGGTCTTCACCACCATCCCGTTCGTCCTCGCCTGGGTGCTCGGCGACTCGATCCGCACCCGCCGTGCGTACTACGCCCAGCTGGAGGAGCGGGCCGCGCGCCTGGAACGGGAACGTGAGGCGCAGGCGAAGGTCGCGGTCGCCGGTGAGCGCGCCCGCATCGCGCGCGAGCTGCACGATGTCGTCGCGCACAACGTCTCGGTGATGGTGGTGCAGGCAGACGGCGCCGCCTACGTCCTCGACGCCGCCCCTGACCAGGCCAAGCAAGCCCTGGAAACGATCTCAGGCACCGGTCGGCAGGCGCTCGCCGAAATGCGGCGACTGCTGGGCGTGCTGCGCACGGGTGAGCATGCGGAGGGCGGTGAGTACGTGCCGCAGCCCGGCGTCGAGCAGCTCACCGAGCTGATCGACCAGGTGCGCGGCGCGGGCCTCCCCGTCGACTTCAAGGTGGAGGGGAACCCGCGCCCGCTGGACAGCGGCGTCGAGCTGACCACGTACCGCATCGTGCAGGAGGCGCTGACCAACACACGCAAGCACGGTGGGCGGCACGCGGGCGCCATGGTCCGCCTGACCTACGCCGACACCGAACTCGATCTCCTCATAGAGGACGATGGCCGGGGCGCGCAGCGCGAGCTGTACGAGGCTGGCGGCGAGGACGGCCTCGGACACGGGCTGATCGGGATGCGCGAGCGGGTCGGGATGGTCGGGGGCAGTCTGGACGCGGGACCGCGCAAGGGCGGAGGCTTCCGGGTCAGTGCGGTGCTGCCGCTCAAACCCGCTCGATGAGGTGATGCGGGTCCCCACGACTGGCTTCCTCCGCCGCTCCGCCGCTCCGACGTCGGCCCTCAGCCCCTGCCCCCTGCACCTTGCCCCCCACGCCAGTCCCCGCCAGTCCGCACCCCGCGCCCCAGCTCGCCGCTCCGCCACGAGAGAAGGACCGAACCAGATGCCGATCCGCGTAATGCTCGTCGATGACCAGGTACTTCTACGTACTGGCTTCCGGATGGTGCTCGCAGCCCAGCCCGACATGGAGGTCGTCGCCGAGGCCGGAGACGGCCTGGAGGCGCTGGAGGTGCTGCGGTCCACGGCGGTGGACGTCGTCCTGATGGACGTCCGGATGCCGAGGCTGGACGGTGTGGAGGCGACGCGTCGGATCTGCAAGGCCGAGGGCGCGCCCAGGGTGCTCATCCTCACCACGTTCGACCTCGACGAGTACGCGTTCTCGGCGCTCAAGGCAGGCGCCGGGGGCTTCATGCTCAAGGACGTGCCTCCGGCGGAACTCCTCACCGCCATCCGCGCCGTGCACAGCGGTGACGCGGTCGTCGCGCCGAGCACGACGCGTCGGCTGCTGGACCGGTTCACGCCGATGCTGCCGAGCAGCGGCGGGAACGAACCGGGTCGCGCCGAACTCAGCAAGCTGACCGAGCGGGAGCGCGAGGTCATGATGCTCGTGGCGCAGGGCCTGTCGAACGGCGAGATAGCGGCTCGGCTCGTGTTGTCCGAGGCCACGGTGAAGACGCACGTCGGCCGGATACTCACCAAGCTGGGCCTGCGCGACCGGGTGCAGGTCGTCGTGCTCGCGTACGAGACGGGTGTGGTGCGGGCGGGCGGCCTGCCGCAGTAGTCCCGCAGTAGTTCCCGCGGTAGTCGGGGGGCGGGTGGCCGTGGAGACGCGGAGCACGCGCGGGTACGCGGGCGTACCGGTACGCGGCTCCGCGGCTACCCGCGAAAGACGTCGGGAAATGGCAGGCAGGCGAGGGACGCGCCCGGCTACCGTGCGCGCCATGGACGTTCGTGAGCTTGATCGCCGTGCTCTGGCCACCATTGACAAGATCCTGGGCGGTCTGACCACCGCCGACCTCACCCGCCCCACCCCCTGCGCGGCCTGGGACCTCGCTGATCTGCTGCGCCACCAGATCAGCGAGAACACCGCCTTCGCCACAGCCGCCCGCGAGGGCCAGGCCGAAGACTGGGACAGTGGCGCGCTCGGCGACGATCCGTACGCCGCCTACGCGGAATCGGTACGGGCCGCCTTGGCCGCCTTCGACGGGCCGGGCGTGCTGGAGCGGCAGATGACCGTGCGCGAGTTCGGCGCGTTCCCGGGCAAGGTCGCCCTCACCCTGCACCTCGTGGATTCCGTCGCCCACGGCTGGGACTTCGCCAAGGCGCTCGGCGTCGCGTATGAGCCGGACGCCGAGGCGGTGGCGGCGGCGCTGCGGTTCGCCGAGCGGATACCCGCGTCCCTGGACCAGCGCGGACCGGGCGCGTCCTTCGCGCCGGTGATCCCGGCCGCCGCCGAGGCGTCCGAGCTCGACCGGTTCCTCGCCCTCGTCGGCCGCGACCCGGCCTGGAGCGCCCCGGCAACCTGAAAGCCTCCGCGAGCTGGGAGCCCCCGTGAGCTGAAGCGCCCCGCCCCCTTTCGCGGGCCCGCGCAGCTCAGCGCAGCACGCCCTCCAGGAAGTCGCTTCCCAGCCGGGCCACCAGCGTCACGTCGAGCTGGTGCAGTACGTACCGGCCGCGTCGCCGCGTCGTCAGCAGCCCGGCCTTCTTCAGCAGCGCGATGTGCCGTGACACCTCGGGCGGGGTGAGGCCGTGTGCCGCTGCCAGTTCGCCTGTGGTGTGCGGTCCCCGCGCCAGGGTCCGGCACAGCTGCATCCGTACCGGGTGGGCGACCGCTTCCATCCGCCGCTGGACCACCTCAAGCGCCTGCGGGCGGGGCAGTTCGGGGGAGGCCACCGGGTACTGGATGACGGGCCGCCAGCCCGCGGTGTACAGCACGATCACATGGGGCCAGCCGAAGGCGGTGGGCAGGAAGGTGATGCCGCTCCGCTCGCCGGGCAGCCGTGCCGTCGTCTGCCCTTGCTGGAGCTTGTCGACGACGATGCGCTGGTTGTCCGTGTCCAGGGTGAGAGCGGCGGAGACGTCGGTCAGCGCGTCCGACAGTCCCTTGTGACGCAGCAGCTCACCCTTGTGGCGGGCGTCGGCGGCCAGCTGGAACCGCACACGCTGCCACGTGTCGTTGAAGAACGCCTGGTCGCAGTCCTCCAGGAGGCGCCGCAACCACGTTCGTACGGCGGGTGGGTCGGCCAGTAGCCGGTCGACGAACGCCGCCTGGGCCGGACCCCGGGCTGCCGCTCGCTCGCGCGCCCGCTCCCGTTCTCGCGGGTCCGTGAGCGGCCCCGGCGCCAGCCCCCCGTATCCGGCCCTGCAGGAGATCTCCAGCGCGGCGGTCACGAACGTCTCGTCGGGCATACGGTCGAGCTCGTCCAGATCCTCGGCGAGGGTGGCGCCGGGAGCGGGCGGCAGCAGGATGTCGGACCGTGCCGAGCGCCACAGGAAATCCGCTTCCTGGAGCCGGTCGGCGAGGTCGGGCTTGAGCGAACAGGCGGTGGTTGTCGCCCAGCTGTGCAGCCCAGGATGGTGCGCGGGTTCGGCGAGGGCATGCAGCGCCGCACCCAGCTCGGCCAGCGGGGACGGAGCGAACGTGATGCGCTCCGGGGGCAGTCCAGCGATGTCGATCGTCACACTCACAGCACTACTGTGCACCGCGTCCGACGGGGACCGGCGACACTTGACGGCGTTCGTCAATCGACGCGCACGTCGTCGGTGAGCCGCCGCAGGGTGTGGGACATGAGCCTCACACAGCAATACGCACTGGACCTGTACCGCGCCGCACAGCACAACGAGCAGGCCCCGCCCGCGCCGGGACGCCACGACTGGCGGGTCATGGCAGAGTTCAGGGAGTACCGGAAGTTCCAGACGGTGGTCGCGGAACGCACCCTCGACCAGGGCCGCGGCCTGCGGTTGCTCCGCGCCCTGCGCGGCGCCCTGACGAAGTGGCTGCGGCCGCTGACCCGGGGCAGCGCGGACGCCCTGCCGGGGAGCGCGGACCCATGGACGGACCCACGGACGGATCTACGGACGGCTTCACGGTCGGATCTACGGACGGACGCGCTGGCAGACCCGCTGGCAGACCCGCTGACGGCCACCGCGACGAGGGTCCCGCGTGGGTCTGCGGGCACTGGTGTGCGTACGGGGGCGCACGGGCTCGCAGGGGCCCGTGTGCGTATGGGGGCGACGGCAGGACGCGGCGCCGGGACGTAGTAGCGGGGCAGCCGCTCGGGAGCGACCGGCGGAGTGACCGAGGAGTAACCGGGGAGTAAGGGAGCCGCCGGACGGGCGGTTCGGGGAGGACCCGGGGCGGGGGTGACGAGCACGGCTCGGGCCTCCGCCTTCGGCTTTTCCCTGCCGGAGTCGGCGGGCGTCCGGAGGTTATCCACAGGCAAGGGACGGTCCTGGGGATGGTCGGGAGCACTCGCGTAGCATGGCGCTGAATCGTCCGGTACCCCCTGCGGACTGGAACGGAAGGCCGTCTCCCAGTGAACGCACAGCAGCTCTCTGACCCGCAAGACCGGCCCGCGCGGCTCACCGTCGGAGTCGTCGGTGCCGGTCGCGTCGGCCCCGCGCTGGTCGCCGCGCTGCGCCTTGCGGGGCATCGTCCCGTCGCCGCCTCGGGCGTCTCCGACGCCTCGGTCCGCCGGGCGGCGGCCCTGTTGCCCGACGTGCCGCTGGTCACGCCCGCCGAGGTGCTGGCCCGCGCCGAGCTCGTCCTGCTCACCGTGCCCGACGACGCCCTCCCCGGCCTGGTCGAGGGCCTGGTGGAGACCGGCGCCGTGCGGCCGGGACAGCTGCTCGTGCACACCTCGGGGCGGTATGGGACCGCCGTCCTCGACCCGGCGCTGCGGGCGGGAGCGCTGCCGCTCGCCCTGCATCCCGCCATGACGTTCACGGGGACGGCCGTGGACGTGGACCGGCTCGCGGGGTGTTCGTTCGGCGTGACCGCGCCGCAGGAGCTGCGGCTCGCGGCCGAGGCGCTGGTCATCGAGATGGGCGGCGAGCCCGAGTGGATCGCGGAAGACGCCCGTCCGCTGTATCACGCGGCCCTCGCCATCGGTGCGAACCACCTGGTCACGCTGGTCGCCCAGTCGATGGAGCTGCTGCGCGAAGCGGGCGTCTCCGCGCCGGGGCGGATGCTGGGCCCGCTGCTCGGCGCGGCCCTGGACAACGCGCTGCGCAGTGGTGACGCCGCGCTGACCGGGCCGGTCGCGCGCGGCGACGCGGGCACGGTGGCGGCGCATGTGGCGGAGCTGCGTAAGCACGCGCCGCAGGCCGTCGCCGGTTATCTGGCGATGGCACGTACGACGGCGGACCGGGCGCTCGCGCATGGCCTGCTCAAGCCCGAGTTCGCCGAGGACCTGCTCGGGGTGCTGGCGAACCAGGGCGACGACGGGCCCAACGGCCCCAGCGGCACGGACAGCACCAACGGAACCAGTGGAGGCGGCCGATGAGCCCTCGGCTGTGGGGCAAGGCCCAACCCGGAGAGCCTGACGTCGAGCTGTTCGACAACGTCAGCGACTTCCATGACGCCCTCGCCCAGTTCGCCATCCCAGGGCGCGCCGCCGTCGTCATGACGATGGGCGCCTTGCACGAGGGCCACGCCTCCCTCATCCGCGCCGCCCGCGAGAGGGTCGGCGCCAAGGGCCTCGTGACGGTCACCGTCTTTGTGAATCCGCTGCAGTTCGGTCCCGGGGAGGACCTCGACCGCTATCCGCGCACGCTCGACGCCGACCTGCGGGTCGCTGCCGAGGCCGGGGCGAACGCGGTCCTCGCGCCGCCCGTGCACGAGGTGTATCCCGGCGGCGAGCCCGAGGTCAGGATCACGGCCGGTCCCATGGGCGAGCGGTACGAGGGAGCCTCGCGCCCCGGGCACTTCGACGGGATGCTCACCGTCGTCGCCAAGCTGCTCCACCTCACCCGCCCCGACATCGCCTTCTTCGGCGAGAAGGACGCGCAGCAGCTCGCGCTGATCCGCCGGATGGCCGCCGACCTGAACTTCCCCGTCGAGATCGTCGGCGCCCCGACCGTCCGCGAGGCCGACGGCCTCGCCCTCTCCAGCCGCAACCGCTTCCTCTCCGCCGAGGAACGGACGACGGCCCTCGCCCTGTCCCGGGCCCTCTTCGCGGGGCGGGACGCGCTGGCCTCGGTGGGCACAGCGGCCGCCACCGTTCCCGAGCTCGCGCGGGATGTCGCCCGACCCGCTCTCGTACGGGACGCCGCGCGGGTCGTCCTGGACGAGGCCGCCGCGCTGGACCCGCCGCTCGCGCTCGATTACGTCGCGCTGGTCGATCCCGCCCATTTCACCGAGGCCGCCGACGACTTCCAGGGGGAGGCCGTACTCGCGGTCGCCGCCAAGGTCGGCAGCACACGCCTCATCGACAACGTCCGCCTGGAGTTCGCGGAGTTCGGAGTCACCTCATGACGAGCACCCGTGGCGGTGCGGGCAGTGGCATACGCCTGCACGCACCCGCCCCCGGCTGGGCCATCGAAGCCGACGTCGTGGTCGTCGGCTCGGGCGTCGCCGGACTGACGGTCGCGCTGCGTTGCGCCGCCGCCGGAGCCTCCGTCATCGTCGTGACCAAGGCCAGGCTCGACGACGGCTCCACCCGCTGGGCACAGGGCGGCATCGCCGCGGCTCTCGGCGACGGCGACACCCCTGAGCAGCACCAGGAGGACACCCTCGTCGCCGGTGCCGGGCTCTGCGCCGAGGACGCCGTGCGCGCCCTGGTCACCGAGGGTCCAGGAGCCGTCCACCGGCTGATCGAGACCGGGGCGCGGTTCGACAGCGACAGCGGGACCGGCGAGATCCTGCTGACCCGTGAAGGCGGCCACCACCGGCGCCGTATCGCGCACGCGGGCGGCGACGCGACCGGGGCGGAGATCTCCCGAGCGCTGGTCGAAGCGGTTCGCGCGGCGGGCGCGCCCCCAGCCGACGGGCACTCCGACCAGGGGCAGCGGCCGGGCCGGGCCGGGCGGCCGGGCCACGGCAGCATCGAGACCGTCGAGAACGCGCTCGTTCTCGACCTGCTCAAGGACGACCGGGGCCATGCGGCGGGCGTCACCCTGCACGTCATGGGGGAGGGGCAGCGGGACGGTGTCGGCGCCGTCCGCGCGCCGTCCGTCGTGCTGGCCACCGGTGGCATGGGGCAGGTCTTCTCCGCGACGACCAACCCCGCCGTCTCGACCGGCGACGGCGTCGCCCTGGCCCTGCGCGCCGGTGCCGAGGTCTCCGACCTCGAATTCGTGCAGTTCCACCCGACGGTGCTGTGGCTCGGCCCGGACGCCGAGGGGCAGCAGCCCCTCGTCTCGGAGGCGGTCCGCGGCGAGGGCGCGTATCTCGTGGACGCCGGCGGCACACGCTTCATGGTCGGCCAGCACGAGCTGGCGGAGCTGGCCCCGCGCGACATCGTCGCCAAGGGCATCATGCGCCGGATGCGCGAGCAGGGCGCGGAGCACATGTTCCTCGACGCCCGGCACTTCGGCGCGCCCATGTGGGAGCACCGCTTCCCGACGATCCTCGCCGCCTGCCGCGCGCACGGCATCGACCCGGTGACCGAGCCGATCCCGGTCTCGCCCGCCGCCCACTACGCCAGTGGCGGTGTACGGACCGACCTGCGCGGCCGTACGACGGTGCCCGGCCTGTACGCGTGCGGCGAGGTCGCCTGTACGGGAGTGCACGGCGCGAACCGGCTCGCGTCCAACTCCCTGCTTGAGGGTCTGGTCTTCGCCGAGCGCATCGCGGCCGACATCGTGCCGACAGCAGCGGAAACGGAACCGGAAGCGGATGCTCCGGCACGCACCCCCGCCCCCATCGGCGCGACCGGCCCGCAGCCGGACTCACAGCCGGACTCACGGCCGGACTCGCGGCTGTCTGCGGAACCCGCTCCGCCGGCCCCGCTGCTCGCGCCCGAGGCCCGGTTCGCCGTCCAGCGCATCATGACCGCCGGTGCCGGGGTCCTGCGCTCGGCGGAGAGCCTGGGCCGGGCAGCCGAGCGGCTGGCCGCCATCCACCAGGACGCGGCCGAAGCGCTCGAAGCCGACGGGAAGACGGCCGAGCCCGGAGTCGACACCTGGGAGGCGACCAACCTTCTCCTCGTCGCCCGGGTCCTGGTCGCCGCCGCACTGCGCCGGGAGGAGACGCGCGGCTGCCACTGGCGGGAGGACCACCCCGAGCGGGACGACGACGTATGGCGCCGCCATCTCCTGGTGACCCTGCGGCCGGACCGGTCGCTGGCCGTCAGCACCACACAAAGCCCGGCCTTCCCGCCCGTACGATATGGCCCCGGCGCGGCGCACACCCCGGCGGCCGCCGCCGGTCCCCATGCCGCCCCGGCCACCCCACGCGGCACCTCCCACACCGCTGTGACGCCCGACCGCCCCGCCGATCCCCCTCTGGAGCCGTGACCGTGAGCACCGCCGACGACAGCCCGACGCCAGTGGACCCCTCGCTGCTACAGATCGGTGGCCCGGCCGCCGGGGGAGCGGAGCCAGCCGGGGGCGGCTGCGGTGACGCCTGTGGCTGCGGCGCCGGTCCTGACGGCGAGCCGTACGAACTCGATCCCATGGAATGCGGGCTCGACCCCGACCTCGCCGCCCTTCTGCTCGGCGCCGGGCTCGACCCCGTCCAGGTCGAGGACATCGCCCACATGGCGATCGACGAGGATCTCGACGGGGGCGTGGACGTGACGACCGTGGCGACCATTCCCGCGGACGCGGTCGCCACGGGCGACTTCACGGCCCGCGAGGCGGGGACCGTCGCCGGGCTGCGCATCGCCGAGGCCATCCTGTCCGTCGTCTGTACGGACGCGTTCGAGGTCGAGCGGCACGCCGAGGACGGCGACCGGGTCGCCCCCGGGGACAAGCTGCTCACCGTCCGCACCCGCACCCGCGACCTGCTGACCGGCGAGCGCAGCGCGCTCAACCTGATGTGCCGCCTCTCCGGCATCGCGACGGCGACCCGCGCCTGGGCCGACGCCCTCGAAGGCACCAAGGCCGCCGTCCGGGACACCCGCAAGACGACGCCGGGGCTGCGGGCCCTGGAGAAGTACGCGGTGCGCTGCGGCGGCGGGGTCAACCACCGCATGTCGCTGGCGGACGCGGCGCTGATCAAGGACAACCACGTGGTCGCCGCGGGTGGCGTGGCCGCGGCGTTCACCGCTGTCCGCCGCGCCTTCCCCGACCTGCCGATCGAGGTCGAGGTCGACCGTATCGACCAGATCGAAGCCGTCCTCGCTGAGGGCGCCGACCTGCTCCTGCTCGACAACTTCACGCCGGAGCAGACGCGGGAGGCCGTCGCGCTGGTCGCAGGCCGGGCGCTGCTCGAATCCTCCGGCCGCCTCACGCTGGCCAACGCCCGCGAGTACGCCGCGACCGGCGTGGACTACCTGGCGGTCGGCGCGCTCACCCACTCCTCGCCCATCCTCGACATCGGCCTGGACCTCCGGGAGGACGAAGGCTGATGCTGCTCACCATCGACGTAGGCAACACCCACACCGTCCTCGGCCTCTTCGACGGCGAGGACATCGTCGAGCACTGGCGCATCTCGACCGACGCCCGCCGCACCGCCGACGAACTGGCGGTGCTGCTCCAGGGCCTGATGGGCATGCACCCGCTGCTCGGTGACGAACTCGGTGACGGCATCGACGGCATCGCCATCTGCTCCACGGTCCCCTCCGTCCTCCACGAGCTGCGCGAGGTCACCCGCCGCTACTACGGGGACGTCCCCGCCGTGCTGGTCGAGCCCGGCATCAAGACGGGCGTGCCGATCCTGATGGACCACCCCAAGGAGGTCGGCGCCGACCGCATCATCAACGCGCTGGCGGCGGTCGAGCTGTACGAAGGCCCTTGCGTCGTCGTCGACTTCGGCACGGCGACGACGTTCGACGCGGTCAGCGCGCGCGGCGAGTACGTCGGCGGGGTCATCGCCCCCGGCATCGAGATCTCCGTGGAGGCACTGGGCGTCAAGGGCGCCCAGCTGCGCAAGATCGAGCTGGCCCGCCCGCGCAGCGTCATCGGGAAGAACACCGTCGAGGCCATGCAGTCCGGCATCCTCTACGGCTTCGCGGGCCAGGTGGACGGCGTCGTCGCCCGCATGGCGAGGGAACTGGCCGACAACCCGGAAGACGTCACGGTCATCGCGACCGGCGGACTCGCCCCGATGGTCCTCGGCGAGGCGTCGGTCATCGACGAGCACGAGCCGTGGCTGACGCTGATCGGCCTGCGCCTGGTGTACGAGCGGAACGTCACGCGGATGTAGCGACGCCGTCGCCCCCAGCGGGCCCCGCCGGAGCCCCGAGCGGGGGCCGAGGCGGAGTCCCCGTAAGAGACGGCCCGACGGCGCTGCCGACCTGCCCGGCGCGCGTATCCGGCCGGCCCGCCCGGCCGCGTATCCGTGCACGCATGCACCGGGCGTACGCGCGGGCGCGCACGAGCGCCTGCCCCCAGCCGTGCACGGGCGCCTGCCCAGCCGTGCACCCATGCATCACGCACACATGCACCATGCACCCAAGCACCCGTGCGTTCGCGGACGCACACCAAAGGCACGCCCAACGTGGCGCGCTAAGCGAAATTTGTCCGCTTAGCACTTAAAGTCGCTTCATGCCCACGCCCTATGGTTCGCGAGGCGGAATGGCGTTCAGCGCAGACGAACTGCGCGTGCTCCGACGTGCCCTCGCGCTCGTCCTCGAACCGACGTCCGCCGTCAGCCGCACAACGGCCACCGTCCACACTCCTCCTGCCGTTCGCACCAACGCCTCCGCCGCCTCCGCCATCCCCGCCGCCACCGTCTCCGACACCCTCACCACCTCCGCCGCCCGCCCTCCGTCGCTGCCGGACGTACTGATCCCCGCCGCGGCGGGACACCGGCGGCCGGCCACCCCCGGCTCCGGCCGGGCCGAGGAGGCGCGGGACATCCTGCGCTTGGCGGAGGCCGTGGACGAGGCGGCCCGCGAAGGCGGGCGGCTCAGGGCCTTCCTGCTGGACGAGCTGGCCCGCTACCGGGCCGCTCTGCCCGGCACCGCCACGAGCTATCTGGAGCAGCTGCGGAGCGCCCTGGCGGCTGGATATGTGCCCGGCGCCGAAGACCTCGCCGCGCTCCGCACGCTCTGCGCGAGCGCGATGGGCGGCCAGGAGGCCGACCGCCGCCGCACGCTGCTGCACCGCTGCGAGCGGCTCGCCGAGCTGGAGGTGCGGGCGCGGCTCGTCGCCCTGCCCGGCGGCAGGTCCGCCACGCAGCGGCGGTCGGCGGCTCCGGAGCCGCCCCGCCAGCCGGCCCCTGTCAAGCCTCCTGCCGCTCCTGCCCCGGCTCCCGCCCCCGGGAAGTCTCCCGATGCTCCTGGTGAGAAGCCCAGCCGCCCCGTGCCGACCCCCGCGGAGGCTTTCCCGCCGAAGCGCCGCCCGGCGCCCCCGGCAGAGGACGAGCATCCCGCGCTCCTGGCCTTCAGCTCCGCCTGAACCGTCCGGGCCGGACTCGCGCCCAAGCCCAAGCCCAAGCCCACGCCCGCGCCCAGAAACACGCCCGCGTACCTCGTACGCGCTCACGCCCGCCTCCGAACGCGCGCACGCACACGGCCACCGCGTTCGCCCGTTCGTCCACCCTTTGATCGGTCGCCGGCCGGTTCGCGGGCCCCTGGCGAAGGGCGGCGGTGCGCACCCCGTAATCTGGTAGCCCTCTAGCAGAGGGAGGCCGACAGTCATGGATTATGTCTCCGCGCTGGTCCCGTCCGTAGTGATGGCCGTGGCCTTTATCGCGCTGATCAGGACGATCGTGAAGAGCCAGGGCGGCGCCAACAAGGCCAAGGAGGACGCCGCCGTGGACGCCGCGCTCGCGAACGCGGAGGCGACGCGCCAAGGCGCGGCGCCGAAGGGCCAGCAGGTCTGAGTCCGCGACCTGGCGTGCTCCCGAGGGCGTACGGGCCGTGCTCACCCGGCATGGAACGTGCGCCCTTTTTCCGTCCCGAATAAACGGGCATTCGTGACATCTGCCACTATTATTCCCCATGTGCCTCGACCAATGGGAGAGCTGGAAGACGCCGTCATGACGCGGGTGTGGAAGTGGAACCGCCCGGTCACCGTTCGGGAAGTGCTGGAAGACCTTCAGCAGGAACGCTCGATCGCCTACACCACCGTCATGACGGTAATGGACAACCTTCACCAGAAGGGCTGGGTGCGCCGAGAAGCAGAAGGCCGTGCCTATCGATATGAGGCCGTCTCCACCCGCGCCGCCTACGCTGCCGCACTCATGCACGAAGCGTGGTCCGCTAGCGACAACCCCGCAGCCGCGCTCGTGGCGTTCTTCGGGATGATGTCCGATCAGCAGCGGGAAGCACTGCGCGATGCCATGCGTGTCGTACAACTCGACGAGCCCGGCGACGCCTCTGCCGAAGAGGGGCGATAGCGTCCGGACATGTCCGCACTATCAAAAGTCGTCACCGTCCGCCGAGCCCGCACCGCCGATGTTCCCGCCGTGCGCCGTCTCATCGACGCCTACGTGGGTGAGCGCATCCTGCTCGACAAAGCGATGGTGACGCTTTACGAGGACATCCAGGAGTTCTGGGTCGCGGAACGGGACGAGGACGCGGAGGTCATTGGCTGCGGTGCCCTCCATGTCATGTGGGAGGACCTCGCCGAGGTTCGCACTCTCGCCGTGCATCCGACGGTGACCGGCACCGGCATCGGGCACCAAGTACTGGACAAGCTGTTGCAGACAGCGCGATGGCTCGGCGTTCGGCGAATTTTCTGCCTGACCTTCGAAGTCGAGTTCTTCACCAAGCACGGGTTCGTAGAGATCGGGGAGACGCCGGTGGACGGCGATGTCTACAGCGAGCTGCTGCGTTCCTATGATGAGGGCGTCGCTGAGTTCCTTGGCCTCGAACGGGTGAAGCCGAACACCCTTGGCAACAGCCGGATGCTTCTGCAACTGTGATCGCGGGCCCTATGTCCGAAACGCTCACCTATCACATAGCTCCGCAACAGAGTGTTCCCACGCGGATGCGCAGCTGAACCTTCGCAGGGGGTTTGTGTTTTCCCGGGAAAAGCGGTTTGCTAATGCCCCGTAATCCCTTATCCATGAAAGGAATCCCCAATGGCACAGAAGGTTCAGGTCCTTCTTGTCGATGACCTCGACGGTGGCGAGGCCGACGAGACCGTGACGTTCGCGCTGGATGGCAAGACGTACGAGATCGACCTCACCACGGCCAACGCGGACAAGCTCCGTTCGGCTCTGGAGCCCTACACCAAGAGCGGTCGCCGTACTGGTGGCCGTGCCGCAGGTGGCCGCGGCCGGGTCCGCGCCGGTGCGAGCAGCAGCCAGGACACGGCGAAGATCCGTGCCTGGGCGAAGGAGAACGGTTACGAGGTCAACGACCGCGGTCGCGTTCCGGCCACCGTGCGTGAGGCGTACGAAAAGGCCAACGGCTGAACGCTGTCGGCATCGTGCTGAACGCGGAGCAGCCGGGTCCGGTGGCATTCCGTTGCCGCCGCGCTGACCAGTCGCACCAGATCGGGGGCGTCGGCTCTGCGCTGAAAGCCCTTAATTTCCTCACAGCCCCGAAAGCCGTGGAACCCTCGGACTCCCATCCCGTGCCGGAGGCCGAGGGCGGGCAGCGCCGGTTCTAGCTCGCACCCCGGCCTGGGAGGCCGCAACCAGTAGGCGGCCTCCCCCGAGCCGCGTCCCCCGAGGGCCACGGGGGCGGGTGCGGCCATGCGGCCGCCGTCGCCCAGCGCCGTCAGATCCAGGGGCACACCGCCCCAGTCCAGCCAGTCGAGCAGCCCGGGCAGCTCGTCCGCGCTGCCCACGGCCACGAGCACCAGCATGCGGTGCCTGTGGACCGCGACCGGGCCGGTAGGCGGCAGTCGGCGCAGCACGGCGAACCCCGCGTCGGCCGGAAGCTCCAGCGCGTCGAATTTCCGCCCGGTCAGCAATTCGACCGGGCCTTCGCACGCGGAGCCCGGAACGGCTGGGCCCGCCGGGTCTGCTGGGCCCGCCGGATCTGCTGGATCAGCGGGGCCCGCTGGGCGCTGAGGAGTGGCGGTGGGCCAGTCGAGCTGATGTTCGTACCACGCGCGTACGGCATGCCACCCGGCGGCTGGTGCGTCCGGGGCGGCTGGGCCGCTCAGCGGCCCGTGAGAGGCCCGGGACACGGGTGGCCGGTGTGGGGCTCGCGACTGGTGTGGCGGGGATGCCGAGCGCGGTCCAGGGGCCGGGACGGCGGGGCGCGGGTGAGGTGCCATGCCCGGAGCAACTTCCGAACGAGTGGGGAGTTACGTTCGGTTGACGCGCGATGGCTCCCTGTGGTTGACCTGGGGGCGTGCGTGAGAGTTCCGAGGTGGTGCGGGAGCCCGAGGTTGTTCGCCCGTAGCGGATGGAACCGACCCGTGCGGCATGGAGTGTCAGTGCGTGAGGGTAAGACACCCGTAGTAGGGAGAGGCAGAAAGAACAGGCACGGAGCGTTTCCGTCAGGGTGGTGACGGGAGGCGAAATGGCGTGTCAGGCAGGGCAGCGTTCGCCATCGGCGTAGTGGTGGTGTGCGTAGATGCTTGGCCTGGGGGAACATCGTCTCGCACCATCGGGTTGGAGCAGGTGTCGGCTGTTCGGGGCAGGAATCCCTCCCCACCGCTGTGGGGGCGATCCCGGGTGTCGGCAGTTGGAATGAGCGGTCCCTGCTTGCGGGACTAAGCTGCGGAAGGACAGGGAGGGGATCGTCCCCGATCTTTCTGACCGCTCTGAGGAGCGATTAACGATGTTCGAGAGGTTCACCGACCGCGCGCGGCGGGTTGTCGTCCTGGCTCAGGAAGAAGCCCGGATGCTCAACCACAACTACATCGGCACCGAGCACATCCTCCTGGGCCTGATCCACGAGGGTGAGGGTGTCGCCGCTAAGGCCCTGGAGAGCCTCGGGATTTCGCTCGAGGCGGTCCGGCAGCAGGTGGAGGAGATCATCGGTCAGGGCCAGCAGGCCCCGTCCGGGCACATCCCCTTCACCCCCCGTGCCAAGAAGGTGCTGGAGCTGTCGCTCCGCGAGGCCCTTCAGCTCGGCCACAACTACATCGGTACGGAGCACATCCTGCTCGGCCTGATTCGCGAGGGCGAGGGCGTCGCAGCCCAGGTCCTGGTGAAGCTGGGCGCCGACCTGAACCGGGTCAGGCAGCAGGTCATCCAGCTGCTGTCCGGCTACTCCGGAGGCAAGGAGGCCGCCACAGCCGGTGGCCCCGCCGAGGGCACGCCCTCGACGTCCCTTGTCCTGGACCAGTTCGGCCGCAACCTGACGCAGGCCGCCCGCGAATCCAAGCTCGACCCGGTCATCGGGCGCGAGAAGGAGATCGAGCGGGTCATGCAGGTGCTGTCGCGCCGTACCAAGAACAACCCGGTCCTCATCGGCGAGCCCGGCGTCGGAAAGACGGCGGTCGTCGAGGGCCTGGCGCAGGCCATCGTCAAGGGCGAGGTGCCCGAAACGCTGAAGGACAAGCACCTCTACACCCTCGACCTGGGCGCGCTGGTCGCCGGTTCCCGCTACCGCGGTGACTTCGAGGAGCGCCTGAAGAAGGTGCTCAAGGAGATCCGCACGCGCGGCGACATCATTCTCTTCATCGACGAGCTGCACACCCTGGTGGGTGCGGGTGCCGCCGAGGGCGCGATTGACGCCGCCAGCATTCTCAAGCCGATGCTGGCCCGTGGTGAGCTCCAGACCATTGGCGCGACCACGCTCGACGAGTACCGCAAGCACCTGGAGAAGGACGCGGCTCTTGAGCGCCGTTTCCAGCCCATCCAGGTCGCGGAGCCGTCGCTGCCGCACACCATTGAGATCCTGAAGGGCCTGCGCGACCGGTACGAGGCGCATCACCGCGTTTCCATTACCGATGAGGCCCTGGTGCAGGCGGCGCAGCTCGCCGACCGTTACATCTCGGACCGCTTCCTGCCGGACAAGGCGATCGACCTGATCGACGAGGCCGGTTCCCGGATGCGCATTCGCCGGATGACCGCGCCGCCGGACCTCCGCGAATTCGACGAGAAGATCGCCGATGTGCGCCGGGAGAAGGAGTCCGCGATTGATTCGCAGGACTTCGAGATGGCCGCGGGTCTGCGCGACAAGGAGAAGCAGCTCCTGGCCGCGAAGGCGAAGCGCGAGAAGGAATGGAAGGCCGGCGACATGGATGTCGTCGCCGAGGTCGACGGCGAGCTGATCGCCGAGGTTCTGGCGACGGCCACCGGCATTCCGGTCTTCAAGCTCACCGAGGAGGAGTCCTCCCGGCTGCTGCGCATGGAAGACGAGCTCCACAAGCGCGTTATTGGCCAGAAGGACGCCATCAAGGCGCTCTCCCAGGCCATCCGGCGTACGCGGGCGGGCCTTAAGGACCCGAAGCGTCCCGGCGGCTCGTTCATCTTCGCGGGCCCGTCCGGTGTCGGTAAGACCGAGCTGAGCAAGACCCTCGCCGAGTTCCTGTTCGGTGACGAGGACGCGCTCATCTCGCTCGACATGTCGGAGTTCAGCGAGAAGCACACCGTCTCGCGGCTCTTCGGCTCGCCGCCCGGATACGTGGGTTACGAGGAGGGCGGGCAGCTCACCGAGAAGGTGCGCCGCAAGCCGTTCTCCGTCGTCCTCTTCGACGAGGTCGAGAAGGCCCACCCGGATATCTTCAACTCGCTGCTGCAGATCCTGGAAGACGGTCGCCTGACCGACTCCCAGGGCCGGGTCGTGGACTTCAAGAACACGGTCATCATCATGACGACCAACCTCGGCACGCGGGACATCTCCAAGGGCTTCAATCTTGGCTTCGCGGCCACCGGCGATGTGAAGACCGGTTACGAGCGGATGAAGAACAAGGTCAACGAAGAGCTCAAGCAGCACTTCCGGCCGGAGTTCCTCAACCGTGTCGATGACACCGTCGTCTTCCACCAGCTGACCGAGGAAGACATCATGCAGATCGTCGACCTCATGGCCGCCAAGGTGGACGAGCGGCTCAAGGACCGGGACATGGGCCTGGAGCTGAGCTCGGAAGCCAAGGCGCTGCTCGCCAAGAAGGGTTACGACCCGGTCCTGGGCGCCCGGCCGCTGCGCCGGACGATCCAGCGCGAGATCGAGGACCTGCTGTCGGAGAAGATCCTCTTCGGCGAGCTGCGCCCCGGTCACATCGTGGTCGTCGGCGTCGAGGGCGAGGGTGAGGAAAAGAAGTTCACCTTCCGCGGCGAAGAGAAGGCGGCTCTGCCGGACACCCCGCCGATCGAGTCGGCGGCGGGCGGCGGTCCGAACCTCTCCAAGGAGGCGTGACCGCTTGGCGCGTGGCCTGGGCCGCGACAGCAGCCAGGGCTGAGCGCTGAACCAGCGGTACCTAGTAGTACGCGGAACGAGGAGCTGTCCCCGGGACCGTCCATCAGGACGGTGCCGGGGACAGCTCTTTGTCGCTCGCTCCGGCCGCCGAGCCTTCCACTGACCCCGCCACCGTCACCCGTAGATGACGTGGACCCCCTCCGGCACCCCGGTCACCCGCTGACCGCTGGGCACCTGAAGCGTCGCGAGGTTCGGAAAGGCGCTCAGCCATTCCATGTGCTCGCCGACGTCGTGCATGAGCCACAGATACGTCAGAGGCTCCGCAGCGAGCCCCTCCACCAGCTGGGTTGCCGTGAACATCCCCGTGACCTGCACACACGGCCGCCCGCCGAGGCGCCGCAGCGCCCGCAGCTCCTCCGGGCTGGACACGGGGAACTCCAGATCGGCCGGGTCGAGGTGGTCGATGATCTCGTCCGCGTAGCGGTCGGTGTCGTACCGCCGCCAGGCACCGGCCAGCTGGGCGCGGATCGGCCACGACGAGCGTTCCCGCAGCCGCGTGAGGAAGTCGATCGCCCGGTCGTCGGCTATCGAGGTCGCCGTGACCGCCAGCCGGTACGCCTCGTCGTCCGTGACGGTCGCCGGGTCCGGCAGCATCTCCAGCACGATCGCCCCGATCCAGCCGAGCGCCCGTGCGCCTTCCACCGTGGTCGGCCTGACCAGGTCACGGGTGTAGCGCTGGACGCGCCCCCGCACGCCCGGGTCGAGCTCGGTGGCGTGTTCCAGGCAGGCGGCCGCCAGCAGCTTCCGGTGCCGTGCCTCCACCGGCCGGGCGCCCTTGCGGGGTGCGAGCATCCCGTCCAGCAGATACGCGCACTCGTCGGGCCGGGCCAGCGCCACCGACATCCGGATGACCTCCTCCCAGTCGTCCTGGTGGGCGTTGTTGATGAGAAAGTCGAAGTCATGCCGTTCGACGGCGGCCCGCGCGCTCAGATAGTCCTGGAAGGTGCGGTGCACGAAGTCCACCGAGCTGGGTGTCGGTTCCCGCAGCAGTCCTGTGCGGTTGAGCAGATGCCGGTAGATGGCCTCGGGCCCGCCTTGCTCGGCGGCGTGCGGGATCGAGGGGAGGTGCTGCGCGAGGGTGTCGATCGCGACCGTACGGTCCATTTCGGAGCGCCCGTTGACCAGCATCCAGTGGGCGAGCTTCTGTAAGAGCTGGACCTTCGGTTCCTGGGTGAGGTCGATGCCGTCGGTGGTGTGCATGTCGCGTTCGCGGTCGCGGCGTTCGAGGAGCATGGACAGCGCGGCGTCGTAGAGCGCCTTGCGGCCGCGCGGCAGATACCCCCGCCGGTCCCGGTGCAGGGCGCAGATCAGACCGCACATCAGCGGGTTGGTGGCGAGTCGGCCCAGATCGCGGGTGATCCGCAGCGCGCCGAGCAGCGTCTGTTCGTAGTGGTCGATCCGGTCCAGGTCGGTGGCGTCCTCGCGGGCCGCCGCGTGCCAGCGCTGGACGAAGGCGGCCACCCCGTCGCGGCTGAGCGGGGCCAGCTTCAGCTCGGTGAACCCCTCCGAGGTCAGCCAGTTCTCCCGGACGGCCGATGGCCGGGACGTCACCAGCCACACGTTGCCCGGGTAGTGCGCGAGCAGACCGCTCAGCTCGTGCCGTAACCGCTCGCGGTCGTCCTCGGGCGCCTCGTCGATCCCGTCCACGAGCAGCAGCGCCCGCCCCTCGGCCATCACCCGCTCCGCCCAGCCCGACGGCTGCGAGCCGCTGCGCGGATAGCGCACGGCCGACAGGAACTCGTCCGGTACGGGAAAACCGTCCCTGCTGCCGTGGCCCCGGCTGAACCGCCGTACGGGCAGCACGAACGGGACCCGCCCGTACAGCCCGTCCAGCGGCTTCGGCAGATCCCCGCGCGCGACGGCGACCGCGAGCCACTGCACGAGCGTGGTCTTGCCCGATCCGGCGACACCTCGCAGCAGCACCCGGTCCCGCCCGGAGAGTGCCTGCTCAGCGGGGAGCACGACGGGCTGCGGCCCCGTACCGCCGTGCGGCTCACCGGACGCGGGCCCGCCGCCCTGCCCGACCTCGGCCTCCAGACTGAGGTACGCGGCGTCCAGCGACCAGCTGTCGGGGGAGTGCGCCAGGTCGATGCCGTAGATGGTGAGGTGGTTGTGGCTGGTGACGATGTCCCGCGCGTACTGAGCCTCGAACGCGGCGTCCTCGGCCGACTGCCCCGGCACCCTGCGGACCAGCGCGTCCACCTGGGCGCGGATCTCGGCCAGCTCCCTGGTCTGGGCGACGAGCGTCGCGGCGATGAAGGTGGACCGCTGGGTGAAGAAGTGCAGTATGTGCAGGCAGGCCGTCTCCAGCAGGGCTGCGTGGAAGTGCGCGGCGTCGGCGGACAGCTCACGGTCCGCGTCGGGTGCGGCCGTCCGTAACCGTTCGGCCAGCTCCTTGTGTCCGAGCCGTACGGCTTGTACGTCGTCGAGGTCGATCGAGCCCAGGGCGTGCAGGGTGCCCGCGAGCGCGTCGGTCACGGCTCGCTGCTCGTCGTCGGCGATGGGCCGCTCCCCCGGCGCGGCCGAACTCAGCGCACGGTCCACGAGCTTGCCCGCGAGTCCGGTGAGGTCCTGCTCCCGCAGCGTGCGGTGCTCCCCGTGGAACGAGACCAGCGAGGAGATCCGCACCGGCCGGTCCACGACCCCGGCGCCGGGCCCCTCCTGGACGAACAGCTTCCTGATGAGCGGTACGACGGCGGTCGAGGCGAGTCGGATGGCGATGGCAGCTGGTTCCATGAGGTCCCCCGGCGGCGGCAGTCTGTCCTGTTCTCGTGTGCTCTCCTGCCCACGCTGCTCGGTGAGATGGCAGGAATGGCGGTTCGCGGATGGGTGGGATCTGCGATGAAGCGAGATGCGGCGAGATGCGGCGGGATGAAGCGAGCCGGATGCGCGGTAGTTGCCGCACAGGCTAGGGCGCTCGTACGTCCGCAGTGGGCAATTTCCCCACAGCACACCCGACTTGGCGACGCCGCGAGCAGGGTGGCGGGGGACCATGAGGCGTCGTGTCGTCGTGTCGTCGTGGTGGAGGACGCCGCGGCCACGGGAACGGTTCTGCCTCAAGACCAACCGTCCCGACGGCACCTCTAGGATCTCGCCATGTCCACACCCACTGCCTTACGGTCCAGCGAGATCCCCTCCGGTGCCCCGATCCTGGACTTCGACCTCGTCACCGTTCACGGCCGCCCGGTCGTTGTGTGCACCGACTTCAGCAGCGGCGTCTTCACGTGGGACCCGTCGCGGGACCACTGGACCCCGTACCGGCTCGACATGCCGTGGACGCGCGAGAACGCGTACGAGTTCATGGAGATCACCACGATGGGCGCCCTGGTCCTGGAGGGACGCGTCGTGATCGGCGGAGGCAGCAGCCACCAGCCGTTCGCCCAGTGGGACTTGGAGAGCGGCGCGGTACGCACCTCCGCTCGCGTCTATCACGCCGGAGTGGCCACGACCGCTACGGCGGAGATCGATGGCAGGCCGCTGTTCCTCAGCGGCGGCACCGGCCCGTGCGTACGCCTCTGGGACGCGACGAAGCCCGACCCTCACCCCGAAGCCGATCCGGCCGAGCTTCTGGGAGGGCATTCCGACGGCATCGGCGGCCTCGCGTCGGGGACGCTGTGGAACCAGCCGGTCGTGATGTCCGGGAGCTGGGACGGCAGGGTGGCCGTCTGGGACATCGGTGACAGAACTCCCCTCACCGAGTTCACCGGGCTCGCCGTGCCGGTTCTGGGCGTCGGCCTGACGACCGTGGGCGGCCGGCCCGTGTGGTGGCGGTCGGGGAAGGGGCGCTGTTCCTCGGCGACCCTGACACCGGCGAATGGGACAAGCCGCTCACCGGCCCGGCGGGCGACCTCACGTGCGTGGATGTCGGCACGGTGGCCGGCCGCCCGGTCGCGGTGACCGGCGCGATGGACGGCACTGTGTGCGCGTGGGATCTGGAGGGCCGACGCCTGATCGGCGAACCGCTCACCGATCATCGCGGGGAGGTCTTCACCGTCCGCGTGACGGAACTGGACGGCCACCCGGTCGCCCTCACCGCGAGCCGGGACGCGCATCTGCGCGTATGGGGCCTGGACCGGTGACAACGGCGTCGCCCGACCGGGTGCAACCGGTGGGTTGCGCGTGGGGGGTCGATGTGCAACTCTAGGGTTGCACCCAACGTCGCAGCGAAGGAGTCCCCTCATGAGCGAGGACCGGATCGAACGCGAAACCCTGATCGCGGCACCCCTGGACCGGGTCTGGTCGCTGGTGGCCGAACCCGGGTTCTGGGTCGCCGACAAGGCCAGCCTGCCCGGCACCGTGGCCAAAGAAGGCGAGTCGATGGTGGCGAAGAACCCTGAGCACGGCGACTTCCCGGTACGCGTGGAGAAGGTCGAGCCGCCGACCTACCTGGCCTACCGCTGGGCCAGCGCGTTCCCCGGAGAAGAGCTGCGCGAGGACAACAGCACCCTGGTGGAGTTCACGCTGACCACGGAAGGCGACAAGACGCGGCTCCGCGTCGTCGAGAGCGGGTTCGCGGCGCTGGCCGGGTCCGAGGAGCTGCGCGGCCAGGCGGTCAAGGACAACACCGGCGGCTGGCCCCAGGAGCTCGACGCGCTCAAGTCGCGCGCCGAACAGCCATCCGCGTGACGGACGAACACCCCGGCGCCGACGACACGGTCGACAGCGTCCTCGCCGCGCTGGCCGACCCGACCCGACGCCAACTGCTCGACCTGCTGGCCGCCCAGGGCGAGGCCACCGCGACGACGCTCGCCGAACCACTGCCCATTTCGCGGCAGGCGGTCGTCAAGCACCTCGCCGTCCTGGACGCCGCCGGGCTGGTCTCCAGCAGCCGCGTAGGCCGCGAGGTGCGGTACGCGGTGCGGCCTACGGCGCTGGACACGACGGCGCGGTGGATGTCCGGGCTCGCGGCTGACTGGGACCGACGCTTGGCGAACATCAAGCGCGTCGCCGAGGCAGCGGAGCGGGACGCGCCTTCGGCGCGTTAAGCGGTTACGCGGGGGCGCCCGAAGCCAGAGGGGGTGGCTTCGGGCGCCTCTTCGCTCGCGCGGGCGTGACGGGGCGCGAGGCGGTCGAACGCGCCTCGCTTGATGCTGTGGATGAGGGACCCGAGGTTGTGGCGTGTGGTCGTGATGACCGTGGCCGGGTCGTCGCTTTCGCGGAGGTGGATGGCTGCGTTGGTGGTGGCTAGTTCTACGCAGTTGGCGCCTTGGCCCTCGCTGTAGGAGGACTTTCGCCAGTTGAGTTCACGCATGCTGTCTTCCCTCAGTGTGTATAGAGGATGTGCTGGATGAGCCCCCACGAGTCGCGCTCCTCGTGCAGCTCCGGAGACTCGTCCGCCAACACGGCCGGAAGCGCGCTCTTGCTCAAACCCGTGAAGCTGGCCCCGTACTGGGCGATGGAGGCAGCATCTCCAAGCCAGAGGCTACCGGAGGGGTGTTCTGCTGAGACGGTTTCCAGCTCTGGAACCTCAGCCCCCAAGAGCATGAACGGTGTGCTGAACCACGGCGCTCGGACGCCCATGGTGAAGGGCAGGACTTGAATAGTCACGCCTGGAAGCTTGGATGCCCGAATGAGGTGGGTGAGTTGCCCTCGCATGACGTGTGAACCGCCCACTTCCATCCACAGTGCCGCCTCGTGGATGACGGCGTGGAAGGAGACGGAGGGAGCGTCGCGCAGGATCTCCTGGCGGGCGAGACGGAAGCGGACCCGATCCTCAACTTTGTCCGGGCTTTCATCAGGACGAGCGTTACGGAAGAGAGCGCGCATATACGACTCGGTCTGCAGTAGCCCGGGGACCAGCAGCGTCTCGTAACTCCGCAGCGTTGTTGAGCGGGACTCCAGCTCGGCGAGGTCGAGGCTGGCCTGAGGAAACGCCTTGCGATACCCAGACCACCACCCCTTGCCGGTGCTCTCCGACATGCTGACAAGTCCGTCAAGGTACGCCTCATTGTTGCACCCGTAAGCGTGAACAAGCTTGCGTAGCCGCTCCGTAGGAATGGCAGTTCGTCCGGCCTCGATGTGGCTGAGGTGCGGCGTGGCCATGGCGATCAGCTTGCCGCCCTCGGCGATGGACAACCCCCTGCTGCGACGCAACTTCTTGAGCTCGGTGCCGAGTCGGCGTTGTCGCTCGGTGATGACAGTTCGCAGTGCCACAGGCGATCCTCCCGCAAAATGTTGCCCACAGTTTGCCGCAGTGTGCCCTGTGTAAGTGGCCCGGGTCCACTGAAAGCCGCTAGCTGGTTGCTAAATAGCTGAGCGGACCCCTACCTTAGGTGTGGCACCGATCACATAGGGATGTCGGCGGCATCGCCGTTCCACGCGCCCTCAACAGCCGCATGCCGGAAGCGCACCGCCCGATTCTTTGCCGCGGGGGCGGCAGGCCACCGGCATGGGCTCCCCCCTCTCACCTGCGAACGCCATGGAGGCGTGTCATGGGAGTACGTACGAAAGCGGGAGCGCGAGCCTCCCACCTGTCCCTGCGGGAAGCCGGAGCGCCATCGTGCCCGGAGCCCGAATCCGAAACAGAACTCGAACTTCCGCAGGACTACGCCCTGTTCGTCCCCGGAATCGCCGCCGCGCCCAAGGTCTGCCGTGACTTCGTACGCGGTGTGCTCGTGGTCTCCGGCCTGGTCGATCTCATCGACGCGGCCACGCTGTGCACCTCGGAACTGGTCACCAATGTGCATCAGCACGCCAGGTGCGGGGTCCATCTGACCGTGACCGTCGAGACCACACATGTGCGGGTCGCCGTGCACGACGCGGAGTCCGAGCTGCCGTCCCCACGCAGGGCGCGGAGCGCCGACACGCGTGGGCGCGGGCTGTTCCTCGTATCGGCTGTTTCCGACCTCTGCGGGATGACGATCGGCGAGCCGCCGGACGTCGATGGCAAGACCGTGTGGTTCCAGCTCAACGTGCCGTCACGGAACACGGCATGACCGGCGACATGGCCGCAGATCCGCATACAGCGGAAAGAGTGGCCGAGGTGCTGCGGGACGAACTGGCCACGCACGGGGTGCGGTTACTCGGGCTGCGGGCTGAGTTACGCGGCGGCGCGGTGCCGTTGCTGGTCGTAGGCCCGGTCCCGCTCGGCACGGGCTTCGCCCTGCTGCGCGTACTCAGCGACTACCAGCGGCTGCTCAAGGCGGAACGGGACCGGCTGGAGCGGGAGCGGCGCGACCGGGAGCGGGGTGCGCGAGGGCGGCAGAGACCGTGGGACGTGTGGTGAGGTAGGCGCGTTCGAGTCCGGCCGCCGGGGGCGGCGCGGTGTGTGGTGGTCAGGCCACCGGTTCGCCGGCAGGTGAGGACAGCGTCCGGCATGTCCGGAGGAAATCCCTGACCGCGCCGTTCCCGTCGTCGCCCCGCAGGCCGAGCCAGGAGCCGTCCGGGAAGCGGAGGCGGAAGTAGGGGTTGTCCGTATCGGCGACGGCGGGGGCGTCGCACCGCACCGCGCCGTACGGGAACTCCGCGACGACCCGCAGCTTCGTCGTCCGGCCCTTGAACCAGAGCCAGGAGGGTGCGGCGAGCAGCGAGACCTTCTCGGCGGTCAGCACGATGAGGCGTTCGCGGTCCGGGGCCTGCCCGTACCAGGCGAGCAGGAGCTGACCGGCGGTGGTGTTCCAGTTGCCGTCGAACACGCGGTCAAAGCCGAGGTGCGGTATCTGCGCCTTGCGGGCGCGCTTCGCTTCCTTGGCGGCCTTTTTCGCCCGGCGCTTCTTCGGGCTGATCGTCGGGCCCTCCAGCCCTTCGAGGACGGCGACGAGGAGGACCGGCGAGCTGATGACGAAACCGAGGGAGGCGATGACGTACGGCATCGGCCGGTAGCGGTGCCGCAGTCGGCCCTTTCCTGCCGCCTGGTGGATCTCCTTCGGCGGGGAGGGGACCGGCGCCACCAATGCGCACCAGTTCGCTGTTTTGGCTTCGGTGCCTATCAGCTCTTGTGCTCGTCTCTTCATTCGCTTCGTCGCCATGCGGCACATGCTAAGTGGGCGCTCCGTCACGCCGACTCGGCAACGCGTACGACTTAACAGCGATGCCGCGCCGCCTACGACCCAGGCGTCGGCGGCAGCAGCTCAGGCCGCAGCCTCTCCGCGCCGGTGAGGTGGGCGTCCTCGGGGAGGTGCAGGGTCGTCAGGGTGTGGAGGTCGGCCAGGGGGGTGACGTCCAGCTCTGGGACGGAGCCGACGCTGAACACCTGGAGCCAGCGCAGGCCGGGGAAGAGCCTGGGGACCGCGGTGAGGTCGGGTCGGGTGTGCTCGCCGAAGTCCAGGACGAGGCGGGTGAGCCTGCCGAGTGATGTGCCGTGGGGCGCGTGGGCGAGCGAGACGCCTCCGATACGGAGGTATTCCAGTTGCTGGAGCGTGCCGATCTCTTCCCACTCGTTCTCACTGACCGGACTGTTGGCCGGGGCCAGGTCCAGGTGGTGCAGGAGGGGCCAGCGGCTGATGCCACGGACGCCGCCCATCGCGCGCTGCGTGCCGTTGATCTGGAGGTCGTTCAGCGGGGCGTCCAGCGGCAGGTCGGTCAGGGACCAGCGCGCGCCCTCAAGCCAGTCCAGGTACAGGGACCGGAGGATGGTCAGGGTGCTCAGGGGGTGGAGCGGCGTGTCGGTCATGTCCAGCTGCGCGAGTGTGAGGCACGTCAGGGGGAGCGTGGCGAGTGGGCTCAGGTCGGGGATCTCGCGGCAGTCCAGCAGTCGTACGTCGGACAGGTGGGGTTGCCCGGCCAGGAACGTGAGGTCCCGTAGCCGGTGGTTGCCTTGCACGCGCAGGCGCGTGGCCGGGTGGTCGCTGAGGTAGCGGGCGATGTCGTCCGCGTCGATGTTCCCCCGCGTCTCCACCATCGGCCGTCCGCCCAGCGCGCCCAACGCCGACAGCTGGGCGGTTGATGTCGCCACGAAGTACAGGCCGTCCGGCCTGAGGTGGGCGATGACCTCCTCCGCGTAGCGCTCGGTGTCGAAGCGGGACCAGGCCCAGACGAGTTGCGACCGTACGGAGACCGAGGGGTGGTCGCGGAAGCGGGCGAGGACGGGGAGGGCGGCGTCGGTGTCGATGTGGGAGGCGGTGACGGTGACGCGGGTGGCGTCACGGTCGAGGAGGCCGTCCGGGCCGGGGAGGAGTTCCAGGACCAGGGGGCCCACGCTCGCCAGCTCGCGCGCCGCGTCGTTCGTACGGGGCGGGATCAGGCGCGCCGTGCGCTCCTCCACCTGGGCGCGGACCGCCGGGTCCACCTCCGTCGCGTGTTCCAGGCAGGCCATCGCGAGGAGGTGGACCCGCATCCGGGTGCGGTCGTCCACGGCCTGGTCGCCGCGCTTGACCAGCTGGCCCAGGATCTCCGCACGCTCGCGCGGGCGCGCGTGGGCCACCGCCAGGCGGATGACGTCCTCCCACTGGTCGTCCGCCGCGTGGTCGATGAGCAGCCCGATGTCCCACTCCTCCACCGCGCGCTTCGCGCCCAGGTAGTCCTGGAACGTGCGGTGGACGAAGTCGACCGCGCCGGGACCGGGCTCGCGGAGCAGGCCGCTGCGGTGCAGGAGGTGGCGGAAGACGGCCGGGGCGTCGCCCTGGGCGGCCGCCGCGGGGACGGACGGCAGGGCGTCGGTGATGATCCGTTCGGCGTGGTCGCGGTCGAGTTCGGTGCGGCCGTTGCGGATGAGCCAGTAGGCGAGCCGCTGGAGGAGTTGGATCTGCGGTTCCTCGTGCAGGGTGACGCCGTACGGGCCGTCCATGTCGCGCTCCCGGTCGCGGCGGGACAGCAGCATCGACAGGGCGGCGTCGTACAGCTCCTTGCGGCCGTGCGGCAGGTAGCCGCGCCGGTCGCGGTGGAGGGCGCAGATCAGGCCGCACATCAACGGGTTCGTGGCGAGACGGCCGAGGTCCTGCTTGGCGCGGACGGCCGCCAGCAGTGACTGCTCGTACGCGTCCAGGCGCGCGTCGCCGCGTTCGTCGCTCTGGGCGCCGCCCGCGCCGCCCGCGCCGCCCGCGCCGCCCGCGCCGCTCTGGTGGTCGCCGTCGCGGCCGCCGGGGCCGGTCCGGGCGGCCGCGTGCCAGCGGCTGATGAACGCGGCCACGTCGTCGCGGCTCATGGGGGACAGCGTCAGCTCGTCGAAGCCCTCGTCGGCCAGCCAGTCCTCGCGGACGGCGGAGGGGCGGGAGGTGACGAGCCAGAGGTTGTCCGGGTAGGCGTCGAGGAGGTCGCGCAGCCAGCGGCGGGTCTGTTCGCGTTCGCGTTCGGGGATCTCGTCGATGCCGTCGATGAGGAGCAGGCCGCGCCCGGCACTGAGCACGCGGTCGGCCCAGCCGCCCGGCTGGGACCCGGCGAACGGGCAGCCGACGGTGGCGAGGAACTGGTCGGGCGTGGGGAGCTGGGCGCCGCCCCGGGTGAGGGTGCGTAGCGGGAGGACGAAGGGGATGCGGCCGTAGAGGTGGACCAGGCGGTCGTCGTACGTCCTGCGGGCGGCGACCACGGCGAGCCACTGGACCAGGGTGGTCTTGCCGGAACCCGCGACGCCGCGTACGAGGACCCGGTCGCGGTCGGCGAGCGCCTGGTCGGCGGGGAGCGGAAGGGCCTGGTCCTGCGGTGGGTCCTCCTCGTCCTCCGTGGTGTGTCCGAGGGCGCCGAGGAGGGCGGCACGGGCCTGCTCGCGGGCCGTCGGCACCGAGCGGGTCGCCTGGAGGCTGAGATACGTCGCGTCGAGCGGCCACCGGTCCGGGGAGTCCGTCAGGTCGATCCCGTAGATCGTGAGGCTGCCGTGCTTCTGCGTGAGGTAGCGGGCGTAGCGCTCCTCGAAGCGGACGTCGGGGACGGCGTGTGACGGGTTGCGTTCGATGAGCGCGTCCACCTTCGCGACCAGCTCCGACAACTGGCCGCTCTGCTCCACGAGGGTGCGGGAGACAAAGGTGGACCGCTGCGTGAAGAAGTGCAGGATGTGCAGGCAGGCGGTCTCCAGCACGCCCTCGTACAGCGCGGTGGCGTCGGCGCCGAGGTGGAACGCGTACCCCTGGTCGCGGGCGCTCTGGGTGAGCCTGCCGGCGAGGTTGCGCGGGCCGATGCGGACGGCGTAGAGGTCGTCGATGGTGAGGTCGCCCAGGCAGTGCAGAGTGCGGGCGACGGCGTCGGTGACGGCGGTCTCCTCCGTGGCCGGTACGGGGCGCTCATGCGGCCCCGCGGCCCGGACGACGCGGCGTACCAGCTCGGCGGCGAGCTTGTGGAGATCACGGTCGGTGAGGGTGCGTTTCTCGCCGGTGAAGGAGACGAAGCCCGATATCCGTACGGGCTTGTCGACCAGCCCGGCGCCCGGCCCCTCCGTCACGAACAGCTTCTTGATGAGCGGTGCGACCGCACTCGACGCCAGCCGCGTACCGATGACTGCGGGCTCCAACTCGCTCCCCCTGCTGTTTCGCCGTGTGCCGGCGCCGGCGCCGGTGCCGTATCCGGTGCCGCGTCGGCCGCCGTGTCTGCTGCCGTGTGCCTGTTGTCTGCGCCTGTGTCTGCGCCTGTGCCTGTGCCTGCGCCTGTACGTGTGCGTGTGCGTCGCCGTGCGGGTTGCCGTGGCCCTCGTCGTGTCGCGGCCGGTGGACAGGCTACTGCGCGCGGGGGCCGAAGGTCCCGAAACGGACAGTCGTACGGCCCGGCCGGGATAAGGGCGGGCCGACCGCCCGGTGACATGGGGCACAGGGGTTTCGACGTCTACTACGCGCGATAGCGGGCAGGAGCGAGAGCCCGCCGGGACCTTTGGCCCGGGGGTGCGGGGCCTTTCCCCGGGGTGCCACCGGGACCTTCCGGAATGTGCGGCGTGGGCCCGTCCCATAAGGGCATGGGGGCCCTTTCCTGTTCTTTCGGGCGCTGCGGAATGGGCTTGCCCGGTGATCATCGGCCGCTGTGAAGAGTCTTATTTCCCGCGTACTCGCTACGAGATCCGGTAGTAGGAGCGCGGCAGAGGCACTTCTTGGCAGGAGGGCGATGCCGGGTTACCAAGGTATGGCGCTCCCGGTTCACCGCGATGGATTCACAACCGGGACTTTTCAATTTCCTTGATTTCCCCGGAGGTAATTCCGTATGACGCAGCACACCAAGGCCCACCAGACGAGCAAGCAGGTCCTGCGCAACCGCGCCACCGTGCTGGCCGTGGGCATGGGAGCCTCGCTCGCCCTGGGGACCGGGGTGGCGCTGGCGGCAGAGCCGCAGGCCAGTGTGTCCACCGCGGCCTCGGCGAGCGCGCTGGAGAAGTCGGTAGCGGCTCAGGCGGCCGCCCAGCAGAAGGCGGCCGACGCGGCGAAGAAGGCCGACGCCAAGAAGGCCGAGAAGCGGACCAAGGCGAAGAAGGCCAAGGCGAAGAAGGCGGCACACGCCAAGCGTGCGGACCGTTCGAAGCGCACCCCGCTGAACCGCGCCTCCTGGACCGCTCCGGTCGGCAAGGCTCCGCTGAGCGCGCCGTTCGCGGCCGGTGGTGACCGCTGGGCCCACGGCCACTCCGGCCAGGACTTCGCCGTGAACGTCGGCACCTCCGTGAAGGCCGCTCACCGCGGCGTCGTGGTGAAGGCGGGCGGCAACGGCGGCGGCGACGGCCCGGCATACGGCAACGCCATCGTGATCAAGCACGGCCCCAACACGTACTCGCAGTACGCGCACCTGTCGAAGATCAAGGTGCACATCGGCGAGCACGTGAAGGCGGGCGAGCGGATCGGCGTCTCCGGCAACACCGGAAACTCCTCCGGCCCGCACCTGCACTTCGAGATCCGTACGGGCCCGAACTACGGCTCCGGCATCGAGCCCCTCGGCTTCCTTCGCCACCACGGCGTCGGCCTCTGATCAAGGCTTGAGAGCTGAGAGCTGAGAGCTTGCGGGTCTGAGCGTCTGGTGACGTGAAGCGGCGGCTGGTCTGGTGACCAGCCGCCGCTTACGTGTGTCCGGGGTCAGCGCCCGCGCTGGGCGGGAGGCCCGTCGGCAGGCGGCCGGGCCGCCGTCAGACGCGCTCGTGGTCGCTCGCGTCCTGCTGCGCGCCCGCGAGCGGTCCTGTGATCGCGAGGGGCTTGGCCAGTGCGGCCGAGAGTGCGAAGCACAGCGGGATCTGCAAGCTGAACAGGGCGATGATGAGCATCACGAAGGCGTCGTCCACGGGCTCCGGGGAGTCCTCGGCGGAGAACCGGACGATGCTGACGGCCAGCAGCAGCACCGCGTAGGCGACGGTGTTCCGCGTCGCGACCATCCACCAGTCCCGGGCCGGCCGCACGTAGACGAGGACCAGCATGACCAGGGCGGCTGCCAGCGGGAACACCAGCGCCGCACCGGTCAGCCAGTCGCCGGAGAAGTTCTCCCAGTCGTCGTCGCCCGCGTAGATCACGACGTACGACAGGACCGCACCCACCGTCCAGGGAACGAACGACGCGGCTGCGGCGAACGTGACCGCCTTGGGGATGGGTGCGCTCATCAGCCATGCCAATCGTGAGGGGGACGGGCGGGCCCGCTGGAAGCCGCCGACGGAGCGCCGGACTTCCAGCGGGACTGGTCAGTTCTTAGTACCCGCCGTTATTGCCGATGGTAGCCGCGGGGCACGCGGGCTTGAACAGGCATGCCGGGCTGGCCTGCTTGCTGGTGTGGATGTACCTCGTGTACGTCTTCATCGGGGACCGGGTGAATCCGCTGATGATGATCTCGTGATCGGGCATCTGCTTGTGCCGGCCCGAAATGTAGAAGTCGCCATTGCGCGCGATCCGTGCGTTGTAGTAACCGGAAATGCTGCCCAGGCCGCAATACGGGTTACCGGCCTCGGTGATGCCACGGACCTGAGCCGTCTTCGAGTTCTGGGACATCACCCGGAACGACATCTTCTTTCCGCTCGCCGTCTTCTTGGCGACGAACTTCCCGTTCGTCTTGTAGACGTGCGTGGTGCCGATGTGCGAACCCCACTGGGAACCACCCTGGGCCCAATAGACCGTTCCCGTCAGGTCGGTCCGGTGGCTCGCGCTGTCGGCCTTGCTGAAACCGCGGTTGTCACCCGCGTACTTGTAGCCCTTGGTGTACTTGCAGCCGACCGGCGCGGAGACCCACTTGCTGCGGATGAACGTGCGGTACTTGATGGTCGTGGAGTGGTAGCTCCTCGCCTTCGCGTCCACCGCGCGCGCCGCCTTCTCCAGCGCGGCGGCGCCGGAGGACTTCGGCACCTGCACGTTCAGGTTCCAGGTGTGGCCGTTCAGCGGCGTCTCACCGGTCTTCGCGAACGTGGCCCGCTCGGTGTCCGTCCACTCGCTCCTGGGAGCCTTGGCCGTACCGGAGATGCTGTACTCGCTCGCGGCGCCGGGGCGCACGTCGGTGTCACGCAGGCTGGTGCCGCGGGTCGTGCCGATCAGCTTCCCGTCCCGGAACACGCGGTACTCCGTACCGGAGTTCACCTGCGGCCAGGAGAGGTCGACGAACTTCGGGTTGGCGGCCCACGCCGCACGTGCCGCCTTGTTGGACGTGCCGGCCAGGGTCGTCCCGGCCAGCGTCGGGCCGTCGGCCCCCGTGCCCTTGAGCACGGTGAAGTCGGCGGCGGCGCCCTCGATGTGCCGCAGCGCCTTCGGGGCCTGGCCCGAGCTGGTGACGAACCGGTCCTGTGCGGCGTTGAACCGGTAGTCGGCGCTCTGGGCGGCGGGCTGTCCCGCTGCCGCCGGAGCGTCCTGACTCGCCGGGCCCGCCACCGCGCCGGTGGTGCCGCCTGTCACGAGAGCGAGGGGCAGAGCCACCGTCGCCAGAGTCCTGGGTAGAGCGCGCATATGTGTATGTCCCCCTGGTACCACGGCGGACGGTCGGACGCGGCCACCGCGGTATCGGTCATGTCGGGCTGAAAGCCCACGTCAGACGTCACTCTAAACCCGGCGAACGGGGCGAAGCCCTCCCCGCCCGACGGGGAAATGACGGAACGCGGGCGTGCGTACGACCCTCGTGTGCCCCGATACGGCTCTCGTGTGACCCGCATGCGGTCCCTATGTCCCTCTTTGCCTATGTCTCTCTCGCGCGTGCGCTGGCGGCTGTGCGCGCACTGGCGGCGGATGAGTTCGCCGGAGGCAGGTGAACGCGTCGGTGGCGAGTGCGTACGCCGGTGGCGCGTGCGTGGGGCGGGGGCGGCCGTCAGTGGCCGGGGAGGAGATGCCGGTAGCTGTCCGGGTGTTCCGTCAGGTACTCGGCGAGCGACTGCGAGGGGTGACCGGTCAGCCGTGGGACGACGTCGGAGACGGTGCTCATCTCGCCGGTCGCGATGGCCTCGTACGAGGACACCCAGCCTGCCACCTCCCAGTCTTCCGCGCCGAACGAGGCCCGTGAGGCGAACGCCTCCTCACGCGTCTCGGGAACGTAGCTGACGGTGCGTCCGCTGAACCTGCTCAGCTCCTCCGCCACCTCGGCGAGCGACAGTGCCACGGGGCCGGTGACGTCGTAGACGGCGCCTTCATGTCCCTCGCCGAGCAGGACGGAAGCCGCCACTTCGGCGATGTCCTCGTGTGCCACGGCGGCGACCACCCCCTCGCCCGCCGGGCCCCGGATCGTCCCGTCGGCGCCCGCCATCGCCGGGAGCCCGGCCAGATACAGGCTGTCGCGCAGGAACGCGAACCGTACGCCCGTGGAGCGGATGTGCTCCTCCGTGTACCAGTGGTCGCGGGCGAAGGTGAACGTCGCGCCCGGTGCCGCGCCGAGGAACGACACGTACACGATCCGCTCGACGCCCGCGGCGATCGCGGCGTCCACGGCGGTGGTGTGCTCGCGCACCCGGTCCGGGCTCTCGTGCGCGGAGACGAGGAACAGGGTGTCCGCTCCGTCGACGGCGCGTCGCATGGCCTCGCCGTCGCCGTAGGCGGCGGGCGGCGCGGCGACCGCCCCCGGCAGGTCGGGCAGGCGGGACGGATCGCGGCCCAGCAGGCGCTGCGTGATGTCCGAGACAGCGAGCCGCCGCGCGAGGCGACCGCCGACGCGGCCGCTCGCTCCGGTGATGGCGATGACTGGAGGCATGGGGCGTTCCTTAGCTCTGGGTACGCGTCAGTTCTGGGTACGCGCCGGGTTCCCGTGCGAGTTCTGGGTACGCGTCGGGTTCTCGTGCGCGGGTGTGAACTCCCTGGTCATTGTTGCCGCCGAGGCGCCGAAGTCGCGGGATTCCGGGGGGCCGGGCCGCTCAGGCGCCGGGGACGGCAGGGATAACGGGGACGGCAGGGATAACGGGGAGAGCGGGGACGGCGTGGGGCAGAGGGGGAGCGTTGCCGTGTGGCTTCGCGTGTCGGCGCGCGGCCGCGCGTACGGATGTGCGCGCCTTTACCACGCCTGTATCGCCCGCCTGCGCGTACCGGCGTTCGGTCGCGTACCGGCGTTCGGCTACGTATATGGGCCGTGCGGTGCCGCGTACGTGGATTCCGGGGTGAGCAGCAGGGTGAACCAGACGGTTTTGCCGATGGCGCAGGGGCGGGAGCCCCAGGCGTCGGCGAGGGCTTCGACGAGCAACAAGCCGCGGCCGTGCTCCTCGTCGCTGTCGACGACCCGGGCCCAGGGCCGGGGCGCGCTCCGGTCGGTGATCTCGACGCCCAGTTCCCGGCTGCTGTGCCAGGCCCGCAGTCCGAGCGGCCCCGCCGCGTGGGAGACCGCGTTGGTCAGGAGCTCCGAGACCAGCAACAGCGCGGTGTCCGTCAGGGCGGCCATGCCCCATGTGTGGAGGGTCTCGGCGAGGAACCGCCGTCCGGCCGGGACGGATACCGGCTCGCTGGGCAGCGTGATGTCGATCGTGTCCAGCGGGGCCGTGGGGAGGCTGACCAGCAGCAGGGTCACGTCGTCGGAGTAGGCCGTGGTGTCCGGCAGCATGGCGTGCAGGACGCGGTCGGCGGCGTCCTCAAGGTCGGTGGCGGTGGGGAAGACGTCCTCCAGGGCGGTGGCCAGCAGCTTGAGCTGGGTGTAGATGTCGGTGCGGGGTGTTTCCACCAGCCCGTCGGTGTACAGAGCCAGGGTCGTTCCGGCAGGCAGGGGGACGCGGACCTGCTGGTGCGGTACCCCGCCCACACCCAGGGGGATGCCGATCGGCACGGGCAGTACGTCGACCGTCGCGTCCGGCGCGACGAGCAGGATCGGCAGATGACCGGCGGAGCAGGCCGTCACCTCGCCCTGCGCGGGGTCGGCTTCCAGGTAGGCGCAGGTGACGAACTGCTCGGGCAGCCCGCGGGTGAACGTGTCCAGCGTCTGCATCAACTCGCATGGCGACATCCCTGCCAGGGCCAGGGCGCGGGCCGCCGAGCGCAGCTGGCCCATGACCACGGCGGCGTCCAGGCCGCGCCCCATCACGTCCCCGATGATCACCCCGATCCGTCCGGCGCCCAGGTCGATCAGGTCGAGCCAGTCCCCGCCCACTCCCTCGCCCTGGGTCGACGGCAGATAGCGGGTGGCCGCCTGGGCCCACGGAATCTGCTCGGAGGCGCCCATCAGACGCAGGGCCAGCGAGATGTGCCGCTGCTGCGCGTACAGCTCGGTGAGTTTCTGCTCGGCACGTTTTCGCTCGGTGATGTCCCGCATGGTGGAGCAGACGGCGACGATGCGGCCGTCCAGGGCGCGGATCGGCCACAAGGACAGGTCGATGTCCAGCAGCCGGCCGTCGTTGGTGACCCGCCAGGTCTCGTAGTGCTCGACCCGCTCACCGCGGCCGATCCGCGCCAGCACACCGGCTTCCTCGTCTTGGAGGTGGGGTGGGATCAGCAGACCGATGTGCCGGCCGATGGCCTCCGAGGCGCTGTAGCCGTACAGCCGGTGCGCGGCGGTGTTCCAGAAGGTGATCTCCCCGGCAAGGGTCTTGATGAGGATCGCGTCCTGCGAACACTCCACCAAGCCCCGGAACAGTTCCTGCCCGTCTGCGGCGTCCCGCAGGGTTCCCACTGACGACATCGGCGCCTCACTCACGTGACGTGTCCGTGCCCGGGCGAAAAAGACTGCGACAGCCGCAGTCGGCCCGAAGCGCCCTCGCCGCCCATGCGCCTGCGAGGTGCGGACATTGCAGCACCCCGTGACCTTGCCTCACCGGGTTTGTTGGCTTTTCAACACTGTTAGCGCAACTGACATCCTTTTTTCGCTGAATACCGAAAGGGCAGGCAACAATGAGCGTCGTTGTCGCGCTGAAACGTTCACGCGGTCATGGGCGGCGGTGGCAGCGGCCCGCGCTCACGCTGACCGGGCCCCGCTCACCGGGCCCATGCTCAGGCGGCTCGCGCCGCGCGGGGCGGCCGGTGTCAGAGGTGGGTGCCACCATCGAAGGCATGGGGATCACGCGCGAGGGGACCACGCCCGAGGGGGCCCGGCTGGCGCATCTGCGTCAGCTGCGGCTCGCCAAGGACGCCATGGACCGCGACTGGGCCGAGCCGCTCGACCTGGACGCTGTGGCGGGGCACGCCGGGTATTCGCGGTATCACTTCGTCCGTGCCTTCAAAACGGTGTACGGGCGGACGCCCGGCCAGTATCTGAGCCGTCGCCGAATAGAGCGCGCCGAGGAACTGCTGCGCACGGCGGACCTGTCGGTCACGGAGATCTGCTCGCTCGTCGGCTTCAGCAGCCTCGGCACCTTCTCGGCCAGTTTCAAGAAGCAGACCGGGCTGACGCCGAGCGAGTACCGGACCCGGCATGTCGGGCGCGGCGCCGCGCTCATCCCCGGGTGCTACGCGCTGCTCTGGAGCGGCGGATTCCCGGCGAAGACGGCCGACGGGCCAGGCGAGGGGCCGGGCGATGGAGACCGCAATTCTGGAGAAGCCGGGTAGCGCCCGCCGTGCCTACGGTGAGGGGGAGGGTCGCGGGACACGGTCTCAGGGAGTCTGAGCGGTTGACCCGCCGATTGGCGTGTCCCGTCGATCGACGGGACACGCCAATCGACGTGACATGACGAGCGGCTGACACCACAGGAGGCGCCACATGATCAAGGGCATCGGTATCGCGACGGTCTGGGTTCTCGACCAGGACCGTGCCAAGGAGTTCTACACCGAGAAGCTGGGCTTGGAGGTGCGTACGGACATGACCATGGGCGACGACGGCATGCGCTGGCTCACCGTCGGGTCCAAGGCCCAGCCCGACGTCGAGCTGGCGCTGATGGTGCCGGGAGCCCCCGGACTGGACCCGGAGTCGGCCGAGGCGATGCGCAAGCTCGTGAGCAAGGGAGTGCTCGGCGCGGGTGTGCTGCGCACCGATGACGTTCGCGCGGACTACACCACGCTGAAGTCGAGGGGCGTGGAGTTCCTGCAGGAGCCGCAGGAGCGGCCGTACGGGGTGGAGGCCATCTTCCGGGACGACTCCGGCAACTGGTTTCTCCCTGACGCAGGCAAGCGAGACGCTGGACTTCGACAAGGGATGGGGCCGCCAGGAGCCGCCGAAGTAGTGGGCGAGGAGTCGGCCAGAAGCTGGTGGGGCGCTGGTGAGGAAGTGGTAGGCAGTCGGCGAGGGGGCCCAGGTGCCGGGCGGGGCGCCTGACGCAGCGGTCGTGGCTTCGTCCCTGGTGAGGGTCCCTAGTCAGGGACGGGTCTCTCGTCAGGGCCCTAGTCAGGGACGTGGATCACCGGGTAGCTGCCCGTGTTCGTGGGGGCGAACTCAGGCAGCCACAGCACCGCGACGGCGCCTTCTTCTCCTTCGGCCGTGGGCTCGGCGTTGCGGAAGGTGAGACGGGCGCCCAGGACGCGGGCCTGGCCGACGGCGATCGTCAGACCCAGGCCGTGGCCCTTGCCCGACCGGTCGCTGGCGCCCGTGCGGAACCGGCTGGGGCCCTCCTTCAGCAGCTCCTCCGGGAAGCCGGGCCCGTGGTCGCGGACGCGGAGCATCCGGCCTTCGACGGTGACATCGAAGGGCGGCTTGCCGTGCTTGGCGGCGTTGGCGAGGAGGTTGCCCAGGATGCGTTCCAGACGGCGCGGGTCCGTGGTGACGTATGCGCTGCGGACCACATTGATCCGCGCCTCGGGGGCCACCATGCGCACCCGGCGCCTGACGAACTCGCCCAGCTCGATGTCCTCCAGCTCGGCGCGCTCGGCGAAGCCGTCGAGCCGGGCGACCTCAAGCACGTCCTCGACGAGGGTGCGCATCGCCTGCGCCCTGTCCCGTACGAGCTCGGTCGGCCGCCCCGGGGGCAGCAGTTCGGCAGCGGTGAGCAGCCCGGTGACGGGGGTGCGCAGCTCGTGCGCGATATCGGCGGTCACGCGGCGCTCGGCCTCAAGCCGCTGCTGAAGGGCGTCGGCCATGCCGTCGATGGCGCGGGCGAGCTCGTCGGTCTCGTCGCGTACGCGGCCGCCGATGGCTTCCCGGACACGTACGCCGGTGTCGCCGTCGGCGACCTTGCGGGCGGCGGCGGCCGCCTTGCGCAATCGCCGGGACAGCTGGTCGCCGATGAGCACGCCTAGGGCGATGCCGCCGAGTACGACGGCGAGTGAGCCGATGATGAGCACCCGGTCGAGGTCGTCCAGGACGGCGAACCGGTCCTGGAACTGGCTGTGCAGCGACAGCACCCTGCCGTTGCTGAGCGGGACCGAAGCCCAGATCTCGGGGGCGCCGGAGCCCTTGTCCTGGAGGTAGGTGGCGCGCAGCCCGCGCGCGGCCTCGTCCTTGAGCTGCTGGGGGAGTTCCGGGTCGTCGATTTTGGCCTGGAAGAGCACCCGGTGCGTGGTCTCGTACCAGCGCTGCGCGACCTGGACCCGCTCGTCCATCACGTCGCGGCTGTTGTCGAGCATGGAGACGCGGGCGGCGTTGTGCACGACCAGGCTCAGCGAGCCGGCGATGAGGGCGCCCACGCAGGCGATGGCGAGGCTGACCTTCCAGCGCAGCCCCGTGCGGAACGCGAGCTTCACCATGGGCGCCACCTCGTGTCCCGCGCCGTCCGCATGACGGTCAGCCCTTGAGCTTGTAGCCGAAGCCGCGGACCGTCTCGATCCGGTCCGTGCCGATCTTGGTGCGCAGCCGCTGCACATGGACGTCGACGACGCGGGTGTCACCGCCCCAGCCGTAATCCCAGACGCGCTCAAGCAGCCGGTCGCGGGAGAGTACCGTGCCGGGAGCCGCCGAGAATTCCAGCAGCAGCCGCATCTCGGTGGGCGTCAGCGCCACCGGACTGCCGTCCTTGCGGACCTCCATGCCCTCCGGGTCGACCTCAAGGTCGCCGAAGCGCAGCGGGCCGTCGTGGCCCGAGTCCGCCGATCCGTTCGGCTGGGCCCCGACCGTGCCGCCAGGACCGCTCGCGTGCCCGAAGCGGCGCAGCACGGCCCGGATGCGGGCGACGAGCACCGCGCCGTCGAAAGGCTTGGTGACGTAGTCGTCGGCGCCCGCTTCGAGGCCGAGCACTACGTCGATGGAGTCGGCACGCGCCGACAGCATGATCACGGGAACGGTCGACTCGTCGCGGATACGGCGACACAGGCTGACCCCGTCCAGGCCCGGCACCATGACGTCGAGCAGCGCTATGTCCGGCTGGTTGGCACGGAACTGCTCCAGGCCGGTGAGCCCGTCCGGCGCGGCCGTCACCACGAAACCGTCGCGCTCCAGAGCGAGCTGCGTGGCCTCGCGGATCACATCGTCGTCCTCGACGAACAGCACATGGGTTTCGGCCACTGTCGTCGTCAGCCTTCCGTTCCTTCTTCAGTGGGCAGGTCTTCGCCGTCCACGGTCTTGCTGAAGTCGGTGTGGGTGCGACCAGTCACGACGAACCGTTTGTCCGACCACCGATAGGTGATCACATCCTCGCCCGAAGGGCAGCACACGGGGTCCCCGGCGTCGTAGACCTCCTTGGTGACCCGCAGCTCGTCCTTGTCGATGTCGGTGTAGACGGGAGCCTCCTCCGACAGGAAGACGTTCTTGTACTCCTTGCCTACCTTGCGGTAGACGTACGAGCCGATGCCGAAGCCATCCGCGCAGGTCATCACGTTGACGACGACGTCGGACGAGGAAGAACCAGTCAGCTTTCCGTAGCTGACGTCGACCGGGTACTCGTCCTTGGCACACGGTTCGAGATTCTTCTTCAGGTCCGGGTCGACCTTCGGGTCCGACCTGACGAGCTCTACGCCATCCACTTTCTGTAGGGGTGGTTCCCCCGAGGGAGTGCCTTCGTCGAGCTTGGTGGAGCCGTCCCGCGATACCGGCTCGTTCTGTGCCTGTCCCTCTTTGCGTACGCCGTCACTGGCGGAGTTGCAGCCGGCGAGCACGAGGCCCGTGGCCGCGGCGATCCCCGCGACCGCGCCCCCGGTGATCAGGACGGTCTTGCTTTGAGCTGCCTGGATCAGGCCGCGCACCTGTCCTGCCCCCGATCGTGGCGTTCGCGACGGCTTTCCGGCTCCTGGCCCCCGCGGCGCTGCTGGCGGCCGATGCGGCCCTGCGGGTCCATGTTCGCGGGCCGCTCGACCCGGCCGGTCCTGACCCGCTCCATGCTGGGGGCGCCGGTGCTGGTGGCGACGCTGGTGGCGGTGGCGGTGGCGGTGGCGGTGGCGGTGCTGGTGGCGGTGGTCGTGGGGCGCACGGCGCTGCCGGTGCGTGTGACCCTTCCCGCGCCACCGTTCCTGACGGCGTCCCGGTCCCGGCTCTCGGCCTTGTGCCGCTCCGTGGCCCTGGCCTGGTCCGCGCGCTCCAGGGCATGCGCCTGAACATCGCGGCTTTCCAGCTCCTGGCGCAGCCTCGCCAGGGCACGGTGCAGCGTGCTCTTGACAGTGCCGGTCGACATCCCGAGCGCCTCCGCGGTTTCCTCGGTGCTCATCTGCTCCCAGTGTCGCAGCACGACGACACTGCGCTGCTTGGGAGCCAGGCAACTGAGGACATCCATCAGCAGCGCACGGTCCGCGTGCTGCTCCGTGCCGTCCTCGATACGCGCGTCCGGCAGCTGCTCGGTGGGCACCTCGTCCAGCTTGCGGGCGCGCCACCACTCCGTACGAGTGTTGATCATGACACGGCGAAGATAGGCGTCGGCGAGCGACTTGTCAGCTATGCCGTCCCACCGGCCATATGTGCGCACCAGCGCGGTCTGGAGCAGGTCCTGCGCCTCGATGGGGTCGGGAACCAGGCGGCGTGCGCTGCGCAGCAACGCATCCTGCCGATTCCGTACGTACTCTTCGAAGTCCAGAACCTTGCCGCTGCTGGTGGTCATCGCGCAGCCTCCATTCCACTGTGTTCCCCACGTCGCACCGCCGGTCAAGCGGGCGTACAGAGGAAGTTACGGAGGTGCTGTTGCGGCATCACGTACGACAGCACTGCCGCACGTGCACAGCTGGCCATAGGTTCTGTAACAGTGCAGGTGGGGTTTTCGGTGCCGGTGATGCGGGCGGCGCGGGAGCCCTTACCGCCGGTACGTGGCCCCCTACCGGCAGTGAGAGGGCGGGCCCGTCGTCAGCGTGCGGACAACGTCGCCGTCAGCGCGCGGACAGCATTGCCGTCAGGACGCGCCCATCGCCCCCGGGCGCGGCGGGGGCCTGCCCCTGGGCACGGCTGAGCGGCCGCCGGGAAACGTCGACGTGGATGGGGAAGTGGATGTGTGCCCTTAGGCCCGTAGGCCCGTGGGCGGCTGCGGGGGCGTGGCCGCGGTCGGCGTGCCGTGGGCGTGCGGTGGGCGTGCGGTGGTCAGGTCTGCGGCAGCCGGTAGACGCCACCTGCCAGCGGCTCGACCAGTCCGTCGGCGACCAGCCCGTCCAGCGCGCGGGCCCGCTGCACCGGCTCTTGCCACACCCGGTCCAGCACGGACTGCGGCACCGGCGCGATGGCCTCCCTCAGTACGGCGAGCAGCTTGCCGCGCACCTGCCGGTCCGTACCCGCGTACGTCTGACCCCGGCGCGGCGGCCCCTCGTACGCGGGTGACCCCGCCAGCTTCCAGGCGCAGCGCGCGGCGATGGGGCAGCGCCCGCAGTCGGGCGTGCGGGCCGTGCAGACCAGCGCGCCGAGCTCCATCGTCGCCGCGGCCCAGCGGGCGGCGGTCGCCTCGTCGGTGGGCAGCAGCGCACGGGCGAGCTTGCGCTCCGCCGCGGTCGTCGCGTTCGGCGGGTACTGCTTGCCGCCAACGGCCCGGGTGAAGACACGGCGGACGTTCGTGTCGAGCACGGGATGGCGCTGTCCGTACGCGAAGGAGGCGACGGCGGCGGCCGTGTACTCACCGACTCCGGGCAGGGCGAGCAGCTGGGAGTGCTCGCGCGGCACATCACCGTTGTGCCGCTCCCTTATCGCCGAAGCGGCGGCGTGCAGGCGCAGCGCCCGCCGGGGATAGCCGAGCCGGCCCCAGGCACGGACCGCTTCTCCGGCGGGCTCGGCGGCCAGGTCGGCGGGGCGCGGCCAGCGGTCCAGCCACTGCTCGTACACCGGCAGCACCCGGTTGACCGGGGTCTGCTGAAGCATGAACTCGCTGACCATCACACCCCACGGGCCCGCCTCGGGCCGACGCCACGGGAGGTCGCGGGCGTGCGTCTCGAACCAGGCGTTGACGGCGGAGTGCAGGGCGGAGTGCGGGGAGCTGTGCGGATCGGCGGTGGCCCCGGTGGCCGTAACGGCCGTGGTGACCCCGGCGGTGACCTCGGCGGTGACCTCAGCGGTGAGTCCGGCCGCGCCGGGGGAGCGTTCGGGGAGCGTGACGGTGGAGGTGACGGAGGGGGAAACGGTGGGGTCGGGGATGTGGCCGTCGAGGTCGGCGGGCACGGCGAGCCGGTCAGTGCCGGCGGGCGAGCTGGGCTCGGCGGGTGAGGCGTGCGGGACGTGCTCGGCGGATTCCGAGGCGTCGACCGAGGGTGCGGGCGTAGCAGTCATGGCACATACGATCCTGACATGACGCCCGCCCTCGATGAAACGGCCCGCGCCGAGGGGCAGGACTCCGAGATGGTTGAGGCGCGTGGGGCGGGCGAGGGGTCGTGAGGCCCGGAATCGGGGGTTCCAGGGCGTGGAAGCGCCTGAGTGGGCAAAAAATATGCCCGGAACGCCGCCTCCGGGCAGATGATGAGAAAAGTTGGTGCGATATGCGGCGGGTACTGGCCGGTCTCCTATCGGATCTCTCGTAGAGTTTCCGCGTGGGATCTCTGCGCAATCCGATCGGGCCACTCCCTTCCTCCATCTACTGGCGGCGGAGGGCAGTTGCGCTGTCCCTGGTCGCGCTGGTCATCTTGCTGATCATCTGGGCCCTCAGCCTGGGTGGCTCCGGCGGTGGCGACAAGGACGACGCCAAGGGCAACGGCGGCACGAGCGCCGCCAGCACCATCACGCCCGGGCCGTCCTCCTCCACCCCCGTCGACAGCCAACGGCCGGGCGGGCGCGACGAGTCGGATGACGCCTCCGACGGCGGCGGCTCCGGGGGCGGCGATGGTTCTGATGGCGGGTCAGGCTCCGGGTCCGGCGGTGATGGCGGCGGCTCCGGCGGCGGGAACAAGGGCCCCGGCAGCGCGGTCGGTGACAAGAACGGTGACGGCGTCACGGGCGCGTCCGGTGGCCTCGGCGTCGGAAGCGGCAAGCTGGAGCCCGCCGACTCGGCCCTGCCCGACTGCGAGCCCGGGAAGGTCGAACTGACGCTCCGTAGCATCAAGAACTCCTACAAGCCCGGCGAGAAGCCGAAGTTCGAGATCGTCGCCAAGAACGCGGGAAACAGCGACTGCAAGGTGGACCTCGGCCGCGCGTCGGCGACGATCAGCATCACGGACGCCGAGGACGACCACGTCTGGGCGTCGGATGACTGCCCGCGGGGCAGCGCCATCTCGATGGTGCGGCTGGCGGGTGACGGCGAGATCGAGCGCACCGTGACCTGGGACCGCATGGTGAGCCTGGAGAACTGCGTGTCGCCGTCGGGCAGCAAGTCGGCGGAGTCGGGGACGTACCTGGTGGAAGCCAAGATCGACGGGCTGGGGACGGCACGGGTGTCGTTCGTGCTGGCGCAGGACTGACTCCTCTTCCTTCTCTTCCTTCCTCTCTCCCCGCACCCTCTTTCCCCTGGGCTTTCCCTTGGGCCCTTTCCCTTGGGTCCGTTGTCCTCGCTCCTCGCTTCCCCGCTGCTCCCGCTGTCGAATCGATCGTTATGCTGCGCCGTAACGTTCAAACGAACATGAGGAAAGGGCGTGGGGTGGGTGCGGGAGCCCGTGGAGCACAGGCGGCAGCGGATTCTCGACACGGTGCGGGCACGGGGACGGGCGCGGGTGACGGATCTGGCAACGGAGCTGGAGGTCTCCGTCGTCACGGTGCGGCGGGATATCGAGGAGCTGGCCCGCGCCGGGCAGCTGCGACGCGGGCACGGAGTGGCCAGGTCGGTGGACCCGGCGGGGGACGCGGCCCCGAGCGGGTCGCCCGCCACCGGTGACGCCGTCGCGCTGGTGGTGCCCGAGCACCACACGTACCTCTTCGAAGCCGTTCACGGGGCGCGGGCCGTGCTGGAGGCCGCCGGGTTCCGGATGGCGCTGCACATCGCCCCGCATGACGAGGACTCCGAACGGGCGATGGCGCTGCGCGCACTGGAGAACGGTGCGCGCGGGCTGCTGATCGCCCCGCGCTGGTGCACCGCCGCCGCCGAGGTGCGGGACTACGGCTGGCTGGCGGAGCTGAACGTCCCTGCCGTGCTCGTCGAGCGGCGCCCGGCGGCGGGCAGCGCGCTGCACGCGATGGACTCCGTCTGCTCCGACCACTGGTACGGCACCCACCTCGCCGTGGATCACCTGGTCTCCCTCGGCCACCGCAGGATCGTGCTGGCCGCGCGCGACGACAGCCCGACGGCACGAACCCTGCGGGCCGCGTTCGCGCGGATCGCGGCGGAGCGGCCGGAGATCGACCGCTGGGGCGTCGTCCACAGCGCGCCGACCCCGGGCCCTGGCCGGGGGCCTGAGTCGGGCTCTGGCCCGGCCGGTGGCCCCGCCGGTCTCACCGGTCTCACCGACCCCTCTCGTCCATCCAGCCCCTCTGGCCCTGTGGACATCGTGGCCGTGCTGCGCGAGTACGGGGCCACGGCGGCCGTGATGCACGGTGACGTGGACGCGTTGCTGCTGGTGCAGCGGCTGCAGGACGCGGGTGTCCGGGTGCCGGAGGACTGCTCGGTGGTCGCGTACGACGATGTGGTGGCGGCACTGGGCGGTACGCCGCTCACCGCCGTGTCGCCGCCCAAGGAGGAGATCGGCCGAGCTGCCGCAGAGCTGTTGTTGCGACGGCTTGAGCGGCCACGGGAGGTGCGTCCGGAGGCGGTACGGCGGGTGCAGTTGCTGCCCGAGCTGAAGGTGCGCGGGTCGACCGCCGCCCTCACCCCGGGCACCTGACGGACATCCCGAGCACCTGACGAACGAGTCACTGGCCTGGGGGCGTGCTCCCTGGGCCTGCACCCGGCCTTCTCGTCGATACGAATGTGCGTTTGACCGCTTCACTTTCTTCTGATCGAACCGTTGACGCTTTCCCGTGAAGCGATCAGGATTCCCGTCATCCCCCTCGGACCACGGGAGGCACCGTGCGTGTTCGCCGCAGTCGTTCGCCGCTGGCCGCAGTCGCCGCGCTGTCGCTGACCCTGCTCGCCGCGTGCGCGGGCCTGACCGCCTGCACCGCCGACGGCGGCGCGGCGGCCAACGGCGGCAGGGACGGCAAGGGCCCTGTTCACATCACCTTCTGGTCGGCGCTGCGCGGCAGCCAGGCGGTCGTGGACGCCTTCAACAAGAGCCAGTCCGAGGTCGAGGTCGACTACCAGCAGGTGCCGAACGGCCCGCAGGGCGGCTACGCGAAGCTGAGCAACGCGGCCCGGGCGGGCAACGCCCCCGACGTGGCGACCATCGAGTACGCCCAGGTCCCCGGCTTCGCCATCGACGGCGTGGCCCGCGACCTCACCCCGCTGCTGAGCGAGCGGCTGCGCGATCGGCTGCTTCCGCAGGCACTGTCCCAGACGACGTTCGAAGGACGCACCTACACGGTCCCGCTCGACGTCGAGCCGATGGTCCTGCTGTTCCGGAAGTCCGCCTTCGAGCGGTACGGCATCGAAGTGCCCCGCACCTGGGCTGAGTTCGAGGCCGCCGCCCGCGCGGTCAAGCGGGCCCGCCCCGACTCCCGCATCGCCAACTTCCCGACCGACGGCGGCGCGACCTTCGCCGGGCTTTCCTGGCAGGCGGGTGCGACGTGGTTCGACACCAGCGGCGGAAGCTGGAACGTGTCTCTCACCGACGCCCCCACCCGGAAGGTCGCGACGTACTGGCAGCGCCTCGTCGACGAGGACCTGGTCACCGTCAACCCCAGCGAAAGCCAGCAGGGCCGGGCGCAGATCGGTGACGGCAAGGTGCTCGCGAAGATCACCGCGGCGTGGGACGCGGGGGCCACGATGTCCTCGTATCCGGAACAGAAGGGGGAATGGGCCGTCGCCCCGCTGCCGCAGTGGAACACGGGCACACCGCGGGTCGGCACCTTGGGCGGGTCCACCTTCGCGGTCACGAAGGACAGCGACCAGCCCGAGGCCGCCATGAAGTTCATCGAGTGGCAGGTCTCCAGCCCCGACGCGCTGCGGGCCCGCCTCTCCACCGGCACCAGCTCGCAGTACCCCGCCGTGCCCGACCTCGTACCGGTCGCCCGCAAGGCCATGGACACCAGCTTCTACGGAGGCCAGGACCTCTACGCCTTGTTTCGCCGGGAGGCCGAGCGGATCGCCGATGGCTGGGTGTGGGGCCCTCGCATGACGGCAACGCTCAAGACCATCCAGGACGGCTTCGCCCGGGCCGGTGGCGACAGCGGCACGCTGATAGGCGCCGTACGCGACGGGCAGCGCGCCACGATGCCCGACCTCAAGGCGCTCGGCCTCAGTGCCACGGAACGCAGCGACTGAACCCCACCCGGCCACGACGGTTCAGGTGCTCACCCACCCACCGCACCACGCCCCCGCACCACGGCAAACGGCATGACGACGCGACGACGCGAGCACACCCCCTGACGACGACGTGATCACACACCTGACGACGACGTGATGAAAGGCAGCGGCCATGCGCACTGAACCGGACCCGCAAGGCGGCGGCCGCACGCCACCGAGGCGCGAGCACCTGCCCACGCGAGGCACCCGCCGCACTCACCGCGACCCCCGCACTCACCGCGACCCCCGCACTCACCGCGACCCCCGAACTCACCGCGACCCCCGAACTCACCGCGCCCCCCGAACTCACCGCGACCCCCGAACTCACCGCGCCCAGCACACCTACCCCACCCGCCCCATCCACCACCCGCGGCGTACGCCATGAGTACGGCCACATCCGCCTCGGCCGACGGCGCCGCGAGCGGTCCCCGGGCCGAGCCCGCCCCCGGCGTTCCCGGCGCGGCAGGCCGCCGGGGGCGGGCTCGGGTGACCGTGCGCCGACGTGAACTCGGCGCGAGCGCCGTCCTGATGGCGCCGTTCTTCCTCCTTCTGGTGACGGTCTTCCTCGTCCCCATCGGCTGTGCCGTCTGGCTCAGCCTCTTCAGCGACGACCAGCCCGGCCTGGGGTTCGGTCCGGAGCGCACGGTGTTCACCGGGCTGCGCAGTTACGCGGCCGTGCTGTCCGATCCCACCTTCATGTCCGGGCTCGGCGTCACCGCCCTCTACTGCGCGCTGTACGTTCCGCTGCTGGTCGTCGCGGCCCTCGCGCTCGCGCTGCTGCTCGACTCCGGGCTCGTACGGCTGCGGCGCACCGCCCAGTTGGCGCTGTTCCTGCCGCACGCCGTGCCCGGCATCATCGCCGCGATCATCTGGCTCTACCTCTACACACCTGGTCTGAGCCCGGTGATCGACCTGTTGGGGAAGGCGGACATCACCGTGGACTTCCTCGGCGTGCACACCGTGCTGCCGTCGATCGTCAACATCGCGGTGTGGAGCCACCTCGGGTACAACATGGTGATCTTCTACGCCGCCTTGCAGGCCGTGCCCCGCGAGGTCATCGAAGCCGCGGTCGTCGACGGCGCGGGGCCGCTGCGTACCGCCTTCCAGGTGAAGGTGCCGCTGATCCGGGCCTCGGTCGTGATGGTCGTGATGTTCACCCTGATCGGCGCGCTCCAGCTGTTCACCGAGCCCATGCTGATGAGCCAGGCCACCCCCATGGTGGGCAGCCGCTTCACCCCCAACATGTACATCTACGACGCGGCCTTCACCCGCAACAACTACAGCCTGGCCGCTGCTGCCTCCGTCGTCCTGCTCGCCGTGATCATCGCACTCTCCTACGGCGTGTCGCGATGGGCGAACCGCCCCGGCCCGGCTGAGCGACCCGGCCGGAGGCCCTCCCGCCGCTCGCCCCAGCGGCAGACGCAGGCGCGGCCCCAGCCCGAGCAAGAAGGTAGGACCCGATGAGACCCGGCGGCCGCACCGAACCAGCAGCCCCCACAGCCCGCACAGTCTCCACAAGCCGCACAGCCTCCACAGCGCCCGCCGCTCCCGCTCCCCCCGCCGCCCCGCGGCCGAGGCTGCTCGGCCGGGGCGCGGCCAACGCCCTGGTGGGGCTGTTCGTCCTGTACACCGTGCTTCCCGTGGTGTGGCTGCTGCTCGCCGCCGCCAAGAACACGGACGCCCTGTTCAGCAGCGACCTGATCTCGACCAGCGGCTTCTCGTTCGGCCAGAACCTCTCCGACCTCTTCGCCATGGAAGACGGCATCTATCAGCGCTGGTACACCAACAGCCTGCTGTACGCCGTACTCGGCGCGCTGATCGGCTCGTTGATCAGCGTCGCCTGCGGCTACGCCTTCGACAAGTACGACTTCCGGCACAAGGAGAAGCTGTTCGGGCTGGTCCTCGCGGGCGTCATGGTGCCACCGGCGGTGCTCGCGCTGCCGCTCTACCTCATGGCCTCCGAGGCCGGGGTGGTCAACACCTTCTGGTCGGTCTTCGTTCCCGTCCTCTTCAACCCCTTCGGCGTGTATCTCGGCCGGGTCTTCAGCCAGGGCTACGTTCCCAACGAGGTGATCGAGGCGTCCCGGATAGACGGGGCAGGCGAGCTCCAGACGTATCTGCGGGTCTCGCTGCGGATGCTCGGACCCGGCTTCGTCACGGTCTTCCTGTTCCAGCTCACCGCCATCTGGAACAACTTCTTCCTGCCCATGGTGATGCTCTCCGACCAGGAGCTCTATCCCGTCAGCCTCGGCCTGTACACCTGGAACAGCGCGGCTACCGTCTCGCCCGAGTACTACCCGATGGTGGTCACCGGATCGTTGCTCGCCATCGTCCCGCTCATCGCCGCCTTCGTACTCCTCCAGCGCTACTGGCGCTCCGGTCTCACCGCGGGCAGCGTCAAGTGACACCGACGCCGACCACCCCCAAGCACGTCTGCCAAGCACGACCGCCAGGAACCACCCCCAGGAACAACCCCCAAGCACGACCGCCAGGAGAGACATGCCGACCGCCGACGACCTGCCGACCGCCCACCAGGCCGGGCCCCGACGCCGCGCCGTCCTCGCCATGGGGCCTCAGGCGGCGGACGCGGTGCTCGACGCCGGGGCCATGGCCGCCCTCGCCGAGTGCGTCGAACTCGCCGCGCCCCCCGCACTCGACGACTTCCGCACCGACCACGCCAGGCGCGTACTCGCCGAGACCGAACTCCTGATCACCGGCTGGGGCTGTCCGCCCATCGACGAGCGGGTGCTCGCCGCGGCGCCCCGGCTGCGCGCGATCGTCCACACGGCGGGTTCCGTACGGGGGCACGTCAGCGACGCCTGCTGGGAGCGCGGCATCGCGGTGTCCTCGGCGGCCGCGGCCAACGCGCTGCCGGTGGCCGAGTACACCCTGGCGATGATCCTGCTCGCCAACAAGCGGGTGCTGGAGACCGCCCGGGACTACCGGTCCGCGCGCGAGCGCGACGGCTGGCTCCACACCGACCCGGCCATGGGCAACTACCGGCGCACCGTGGGCATCGTCAGCGCCTCGCTCATCGGCCGCCGCGTGATCGAACTGCTGCGCCCGCACGATCTGCGTGTGCTGCTGTACGACCCGTACGTCGGCGCCGAGGAGGCGGCCGGACTGGGGGCACGGTCGGCCGGGCTGCCCGAACTCTTCGCCGCCAGCGACGTGGTGAGCGTCCACGCGCCGCTGCTGCCCGCCACCCGCGGGCTGGTGAGCCGGGACCTGCTCGGGCTGCTGCGGCAGGACGCCACCCTCATCAACACGGCACGGGGCGCCATCGTCGATCAGGAAGCGCTCACGGAAGCCGTGCTCGCACGCCGGATCAGGGCCGTCCTCGACGTCACAGAACCCGAGGTACTGCCGAGCGGCCACCCGCTGTGGACGTGCGAGAACGCCCTCATCACCCCGCACATCGCCGGTTCACAGGGCAGCGAACTGCGGCGCCTGGCCGACCTGGCCGTCCACGAGGTCAGGCGCTGGGCGGCGGGCGAGCCCTTCACCCACGCCATCGAGCGCGAGCGAGCGGACTTGCTGGCGTAAGCGCGCGGCGGCGCGTGAGCAGCGCCGCGACTGGCGTTGCCCCGAGAAGCAGCGCGCCCAACGGCCCACAGCAGCCCTGCGGCGCGCTCCACGCACCGCTCACGACGCGCTACAGCTCGACGTACCGCTCAAGACGCGCGTGACAGCTACACGTACCGCTCAAGAATGGACGACTCCGCCAGCCGCGACAGCCCCTCGCGCACCGAGCGCGCGCGGGCCTCGCCGACCCCGTCGACCATCTGGAGGTCGTCGACGCTGGCGGCCAGCAGCTTCTGCAGCCCGCCGAAGTGCTCGACCAGCCGCTCGATGATCGCACCGGGCAGCCGCGGGACCTTCGCCAGCAGGCGGTAACCGCGCGGCGAGACCGCGGAGTCAAGGGTCTCAGGGGAGCCGCTGTACCCCAGGGCGCGCGCCACGATGGGAAGTTCGAGCAGCTCCGGGTGGGTCAGCGCGTCCAGCTCGGCGAGGGCCTCGGGAACGGTGCGGGTCCGCTTCGCGGTCGGCTCGGGCACGTAGTCCCGGACGACCAGTTCGCGCTCGGGTTCGACGCCCGCGATCAGCTCGTCCAGCTGGAGCGAGAGCAACCGGCCGTCGGTGCCGAGCTCCACCACGTACTCGGCGATCTCGGTGGCGATGCGGCGCACCATCTCCAGACGCTGCGCGACCGCCGTGACATCCCGGACCGTCACCAGGTCCTCGATCTCCAGTGCGGAGAGCGTGCCGGCGACCTCGTCGAGTCTGAGCTTGTAGCGCTCCAGTGTGGCGAGGGCCTGGTTGGCGCGGGAAAGGATCGCCGCCGAGTCCTCAAGCACCCGGCGCTGGCCGCCCACGTACAGGGCGATCAGCCGCATCGACTGGCTGACGGAGACGACCGGGAAACCGGCCTGGATGGAGACGCGCTGCGCGGTGCGGTGCCGGGTGCCGGTCTCCTCGGTGGGGATCGAGGCGTCGGGCAGCAACTGCACCCCCGCTCGCACGATCTTGGTGATGTCCTTGTCGAGGATCAGCGCGCCGTCGAGCTTGCACAGCTCACGCAGCCGGGTCGCCGAGAACTCGACATCGAGGATGAAACCGCCGGTGCACATGGATTCGACGGTCTTGTCCATGCCCAGCACGAGGAGTCCGCCGGTGTTGCCGCGGAGGATGCGCTCAAGGCCGTCACGGAGCGCCGTACCAGGCGCGACGGCGCTCAGGGAGGCGCGCATCAGACGCTCGGTACCGGAGCTTCCCCCGGCCTTGCCGGGAGCTGTCGCCCGGTCATTGGCTGCCACTGCACTCCTCCGTCGCCACGATCTGGTCGTTGCCGCAGGCCGCCCTGCCGGGTGCACGTAGCTTGCGTACGTACGGGCGTGCGGGCGAGACCAGGGCAAAGTCTACCGGCGGTCGGCCTCCTCCCGTGGGGCCTGTACCGCCTCTCGCCGTGAGCGCTTGGGCAGAGCGCGCAACGCTTCGCCTATATCGGCTACCTCAAGCACGCGCATGCCGGGCGGAATCTTCCCCGGATCGCTGGGCACGAGGGCGTGTGTGAAGCCGAGCCTGGCCGCCTCCGACAGCCGCCGCTGGACGCCTGTCACCCGTCTGACCTCGCCCGCGAGGCCGACCTCGCCGATCGCGACCAGGTTCATCGGCAGGGGGGTGTCGCTCGCGGCGCTGGCCAGCGCGAGGGCGATCGCCAAGTCGGCTGCGGGCTCGGACAGCTTCACCCCGCCCACGGTCGCCGTGTAGATATCGCGCTTGCCGAGGGCGCTGATCCGGCCGCGCTGCTCCAGCACGGCCAGCATCATCGAGACGCGGGACGTCTCCAGGCCGGAGGTCGTGCGGCGCGGGGAGGGGATCTGGGTGTCCACGGTGAGCGCCTGCACCTCGGCCACCAGCGGGCGGCGGCCCTCCAGCGTGACGGTCAGACAGGTCCCGGGCACGGGCTCGGCGCGGCGGGTGAGGAACAGGCCCGAGGGGTCGGTCAGCCCGGTGATGCCCTCGTCGTGCAGCTCGAAGCAGCCGACCTCGTCGGTCGCGCCGTACCGGTTCTTGATGCCCCGTACGAGGCGCAGCCGCGCGTGCCGGTCGCCCTCGAAGCTCAGCACCACGTCCACCAGGTGCTCCAGCAGCCGCGGTCCCGCGATGCCGCCGTCCTTCGTCACGTGACCGACGAGGACCGTGGCCATGCCCCGCTCCTTGGACGCGCGGATCAGCGCGCCCGCGACCTCGCGGACCTGGGCCATGCCGCCGGGCGCGCCGTCGATCTCGGATGAGGCCACCGTCTGGACGGAGTCCATCACCAGCAGCGACGGCTTGACCGTGTCCAGATGGCCGAGCACCGCGGACAGGTCGGTCTCGGCGGCCAGATACAGGTGGTCGGAGAGGGCTCCGATGCGGTCGGCCCGCATCCTGACCTGGCTCGCGGACTCCTCGCCCGTGATGTAGAGCGTGCGGTGGGCTTCGGACGCCGCGTTCGCCGCGACGTCGAGCAGCAGCGTGGACTTGCCGACGCCGGGCTCCCCCGCGAGCAGCACGACGGCGCCGGGCACCAGGCCGCCGCCGAGCACCCGGTCCAGCTCGTCCACCCCGGTCGGCCGGGCGGTCGCCTGGCGGCTGTCGACCTCGCCGATGGGCAGCGCCGCCGAGGTGACCCGGCCTGGCGCGGTCGTGCGCACGGCGGGCGCGCCGCCGAACTCCGCGACCGTCCCCCACGTCTGGCACTCGGGGCAGCGGCCGAGCCACTTGACCGTGGTCCAGCCGCACTCGCTACAGCGGTAGGAGGGGCGGTCCTTGGCGGATGATCGAGACGTACGGGGAGCCATGCGCTCACCGTAGTGGTGAGGTCTGACAACGGCCCCGCCGGTGGCCCGTCCCGAACGCCGGTGCAGGGGTACGGGAATACGGGAAGGGGGGAGCAGGGGCAGGGGAGGGGTACGGAAAGATGACTGGATGGGTGGCTGGATGACCGTGGCAGATGCCTGCGGCCAAGGCCGAGGTCAGGCCACGGCAGGCACATAAAGTGAGAAAACTGTCCCCTTTCGAGGGAGATGCTCACCCGTAAGGGTTAAAGCTGTCCGTGCTGCGCGATGGGCCCGGTGTGATCCCCCTACCGTCGCCAGGTGATGACCAGCCGGCCCGAGCACCCCACGCATGTCACCGGCGCCCACCGCGCACAACGACGCGGCCCGCGCGCTCCCCGTACCACCGCCGAGCACCCTCCCGCGTGTTACGAGCCTTACCTGGACGGCCTGTTCACGTACTGCCTGTCCGTGCTCTGCGACCACGACGCGGCGACCGCTGCCCTCGGCGAGGTGCTCGCCGTCGCGGAGCGGCGGCGGCGACGCGGGCGCGGGCGCGGGTCGGGGGCCACGGAGAAGGACGGCTCCCCGGACAGCGACGCCGAGCTGTGCCGCCCCTGGTTGTACGCGCTCGCTCGCTGGGCCTGTCTGCGCAAGCTCGCGGAGCCGGGGGCGGACGGCGCGGGGGTGGCCGGGGGGACCAGGACTGAGACGAAGGCCGGGACGGGCGGGACGAGGGCTGGGGCGCAGCCAGGGGCGGGCGCGGCGAGCGGCACCGCGCGCGGCCCGGCTGGTGGCCCGGACGCGGCGCGCGTGCCGCAGCCCGCGTCGCCGCGTACGGCTTCGAAGCCGGGGCGGAAGACCCGCAAAGCGGCGAAGACGCAGCGGCCGGAGCCGGAGCCGCAGCCCTCGCCCGCCTCCCCGTTCCCGGACTCGGCCCAGGGCGAGCGCGCGCCCCGGGCGGAGGACCGCACGACGGACCGCACGACAGACCGCACGAAGGATGGGGCGCGGGGGAGCGCGCGCGGGGGCGCCGGGACACCGGAAGAGCCACGTGCGGAGGCGCTGTCCCAGGCCGCTCCCGAACAGCGCCGTCGGGACCTCGCCGCGCTCGCCTGGCCGGAGGCCGCGGGCACCAGCTCCGAGCAGCGCGAGGCCCTGGAACTCGCGGTCCGCCACCAGCTGAGCCCCCGGGAGGTCGCTGACGTCGTCGGCCTCGACCCGGACGAGGCACGCGCGCTGCTGGCCAGTGCGGCGTGCGAGGTGGAGCGCACCCGCGCCGCCCTCGCCGTCGTCGAGCTGGGGCACTGCCCCGTCGTCGCCCGGCTCGCCGATGACCATCAGGTGCTGCTGTCAGCCGCGCTCCGGCGTGAGCTCGTACGCCACGTCGATGACTGTGACCAGTGCCGTCAGACGGCCGAGCGGGCCACAGCGGGCGGACCGTGGCCCGGCACCGCGGCCGCGCCCGCCGCGCTGCCCATCCTGGAGGCACCGCGCCCGGCGGCGCTCGTGGCGATGCAGCACGCCCTGCGCGCGCGCCCGGCGCGGCACAGCGCGTCCGGCCCCCGCTTCGACCGGCGCGGCTTCCCGATCGAGCCCAAGGACCGTGCGGCACGGCGCAGTCGGCTGCGCAGCCGCGCGGTGACGACGACGGTGGTCGCGACCGTGGTGGCCGCCCCGGTGCTCGCCCTGTGGGCCGCCTACCGTGGCGCGCCGCAGACGGGCGAGAGCGACGGCGGCACGAGCGTGTCGGCGACGGAGCGGGACGGGCTCAGCGAAAGCGGATACGAGGAGGCCGGGAGCGCGCAGGACGAGTCCGACCGGGGGGACAAGCGCCGGTCCGACGCGCGGCGCAAGGCCGATGGCGACGGCGGTGGCGAGAAAGGTGGCCGCGGCGGTAAGCGGGGATCGGCGTCGCTGTCGGGCTCCGAGCCGGGTGCGACGGGCGCGGGCAGGCCGGGGGACGGTACGGGGCGGCCGGGGCCGGGCCTGGGACGGCTGGTGGTGGACGCCCGGTCGAGCGGCGACGCGACCGTGATCACGCTGACCGCTTCCGGCGGTGTCCCGTTGCGCTGGTCGGCCTCCACACAGGCGCCGTGGCTGCGGATCAGCCAGCGGGCAGGGGTGCTGCGGCCCGGTCAGTCGACGACGATCACGGTGACCGTCGATCACGACCTGGAGCCCGTGGGCCCGTGGAGCGCGCGCGTCTCGGTGGCGCCGGCGGGGGCGGTGGTCACCATCGAAGGCGAGGGCCAGAGCACGGGCCCTTCCCCCACGCCCACCGATCCTTCCCCGACCCCCACACCCACCCCGACCGACCCCGCACCGGACCCGTCAGGCAGCGCGAGCCCGTCGTGAGCGGGCTCCACCGGCCGCCGGCCAAGGGGATGCCCGGTGGATCATGTGTGCCTGGCACCGGGCTGCGCAGGGGCCTGTTCAGGCCGCCAGGTCCCGGGGGAAGCAGTCTTGGCACAGCGCAGGGGTGTGCCACGTCAAGGGCACCGGGAAACCGCGCGACCAGCCACGACACACCCGCTGTCCGCGACGCGCGGACAGTGGCTCCGCCTCCCCAGCCTCCCCGGCACCATCCGCCGGACGCGGCCCGGCCTAGTCCTTCGGGGCCGGTGCCTTCGCCGACTGGCCGGGGTCAGCGGGGTGCGGGGCCATCGGCAGGAGGGCGGCCAGGCGCTCCTCGCACAGCTCAGCGAGGCGCGCGTACGCCGCCTCACCCATCATCTCGGTCAGCTCCGGCCGGTACGAGACGTACACCGGGTCCCCCGCACCGTGGGCGGACGTCGCCGACGTGCACCACCAGTGCAGATCGTGGCCGCCCGGGCCCCAGCCGCGCCGGTCGTACTCGCCGATCGAGACGACGAGCACGCGCGTGTCGTCGGGCCGGTCAACCCAGTCGTAGGTGCGGCGGACCGGGAGCTGCCAGCACACGTCCGGCTTGGTCTCCAGCGGCTCGCGGCCCTCCCGCAGCGCCAGGATGTGCAGCGAGCAGCCCGCGCCGCCCGCGAAGCCGGGGCGGTTCTGGAAGATGCAGGAGCCTTCGTAGCGGCGGGTCTGGCGTTCGCCGTCGTCGTCGGTCTGCACCCAGCCCGAGCGCGTGCCCACGTCGTGGAACTGCCAGACATCCGGGGTGAGCCGGGCGGCGTGCTCGGCGACCCGCTTCTCGTCGTCCTCGTCGGAGAAGTGCGCGCCGAGTGTGCAGCAGCCGTCGTCGGCCCGTCCGGCCTGGATGCCCTGGCAGCCCTGGCCGAAGACGCACGACCAGCGGGACGTCAGCCACGTCAGGTCGCAGCGGAAGACCTGTTCGTCGTCGGCGGGGTCGGGGAAGTCGACCCAGGCGCGTGCGAAGTCCAGGCCCACCTCGTCCGACGGCCGCTCAAGCTCGGCGACCGCCCCGGCCATGGCTTGCTGCTTGGCCGCTTTCTTCGACGCCTTCTTCGACGCTTTGTCCTGCTTCGACTTGTTCGTCTTTGCCACGCCTCCAGCGTATGCGCCGCGACGTCGTCACCTGACCGCTTGGCCGGGCGAAGTTGCTGGCTGCCGGTCCGGCCGGGGTCCAGACCGGTAGCCAGAGTGCGCCGGATGGCTCGGCCACGACGCCGCGGGGCCGGTCCGGTCACCGTCCGTTCCGCCCCCCGCCCGTCCCTCTCCTGCCCCTCCGCAGCCCCTGCGTAGCCCCTCTGTGGTCGCCGTCCAGCCCTTCTGCCCGCTCTTTCACCGCCCCCGGCTCCCAGCCGCCCACCGGCTCGACGGGCACGCGCAGTAGCGTTCATGTCATGAGACTCGGTGTCCTCGATGTGGGTTCGAACACGGTGCATCTGCTGGTGGTGGACGCCCACCCCGGCGCGCGCCCGCTGCCCGCCCATTCCCACAAGGCAGAGCTGCGGCTCGCGGAACTCCTCGAAGACAACGGCGCGATCGGCTCCGAGGGCATAGACCGGCTGACCCGGGTGATCAAGCAAGCGCTGGAAGCGGCCGAGGACAAGGGCTGCGAAGACGTGCTGTCGTTCGCCACCTCCGCCGTCCGCGAGGCGGCCAACGCCGAAGAGGTGCTGTCGCGGGTCGCCGCGGAGACCGGCGTACGGCTGGCGGTCCTCACCGGCGACGAGGAGGCCCGGCTGACGTTCCTCGCCGCGCGCCGCTGGTTCGGCTGGTCGGCCGGGCGCCTGCTGGTGCTCGACATCGGCGGCGGGTCGCTGGAGATCGCGTACGGGCTGGACGAGGAGCCGGACGCGGCGGTCTCGCTCCCGCTCGGCGCGGGCAGGCTGACCGGCGCCTGGCTGCCCGGCGACCCGCCCGACCCGGCTGACGTCCGGGCGCTGCGGCGGCATGTGCGGACCGAGATCGCGCGCGTCGTCGGTGACTTCAGCCGCCTGGGCGCGCCGGATCACGTGGTGGCCACGTCGAAGACGTTCAAGCAGCTGGCCCGCCTCGCGGGTGCCGCGCGCTCCGCCGAGGGGCTGTACGTCCAGCGCGGGCTGAGCAGCAAAACGCTTCAGGAGTGGGTGCCGAAGCTCGCCGGAATGACGGCGGAGGAGCGCGCCGGTCTGCCGGGGGTCTCCACGGGCCGCGCGGGCCAGCTGCTCGCCGGGGCGCTGGTGGCGGAGGCCGCGATGGAGCTGTTCGAGGTGGAGGACGTGGAGATCTGCCCCTGGGCGCTGCGCGAAGGTGTCATCCTGCGCCGCCTGGACCACCTGCCGGAGGAGGCGATGGCGGCGCAGCTGCCGTCGGCGTGACCGGGCGACGGCAGCCGGCGGGCAACGGGCACTGGCGGGCGACGACGGCGTGACGGCTCCTCGGAAGGGCCGGCGCGCGGCTCACCCGGCTCATCCGGCCCGCCGAAGCGGACCCGGGCGCGGCGCGTCCGCCGACGGCCCGGGTACCGGATCGGGACCTGCTTCCGTCACCGCGCTGGGCGTGTCCCCGGCGGTTTCCGCCGGCGTGCCGGGACGGCCCGCCCACCGGCCGGTGCGGGCCCCGGCGGGGGCCCGGCCCGCCGGACACCGCCGCAGACGGCCTTACTGCCATTCCCGCGACACGCCGTACCCTGTCCTTCGTGACAGAGCCAGTGGTGCGCATCCCGGATGCGAAGGTCGCCCTGTCCACGGCCTCCGTGTATCCAGAGTCAACGGCGACGGCCTTCGAGATCGCGGCGCGCCTGGGATACGACGGTGTCGAGGTCATGGTGTGGACGGACCCCGTCAGCCAGGACATCGAGGCGCTGCGCAGACTGTCCGACTACCACGCGGTCCCGATCCTGGCCGTCCACGCGCCCTGCCTCTTGATCACGCAGCGGGTGTGGTCCACCGACCCGTGGGTGAAACTGCAACGCGCGCGGGCGGCGGCCGAGCGGCTCGGCGCTTCGACCGTCGTGGTCCACCCGCCCTTTCGCTGGCAGCGCTCGTACGCACGTGACTTCGTCAGCGGCGTCTGGCGGATGGCGGACGAGACGGACGTGCGGTTCGCCGTCGAGAACATGTACCCCTGGCGCTACCGCGACCGCGAGCTGCTCGCCTACGCACCGGACTGGGACGTGACGAAGGACGACTACCGGCACTTCACGGTCGACCTGTCGCACACCGCCACCGCCCGCACGGACGCGCTGGACATGGTGGACCGGATGGGCGACCGGCTGGCGCACCTCCACCTCGCCGACGGCGCGGGCTCCAACAAGGACGAGCACCTGGTGCCGGGCCGGGGCACCCAGCCGTGCGCGGCGCTGCTTGAGCGGCTGGCCGCGAGCGGCTTCGACGGGCATGTGGTCGTCGAGGTCAACACGCGGCGCGCGATGTCCGCCGCCGAACGCGAGGCCGACCTCGCCGAGGCGCTCGCCTTCACCCGGCTCCACCTGGCCTCGGCGACACAGGTGAGCGGCACATGAGCGACGGCGTCGCGACCCCCCGCAGGCGCGGCCGCCCGACCAGGTCGGCGGCGGGCGGCGAACCGGCCGCGCGGGAGCGCATCCTCACGGCGGCGCGCACCGAGTTCGCCGAGCGCGGCTTCGACAAGGCGTCCATCCGGGGCATCGCCAAGAGCGCCGGGGTGGACCCCGCGCTGGTGCACCACTACTTCGGTACGAAGGAACAGGTCTTCGCCGCCGCCATCGAGCTGTCCTTCGAGCCCGCGCTGCACGTGCCGGACGTGCTGTTCGCGGGCAGCGACGACGAGATCGGGGAGCGGCTGGTCCGCTTCTTCTTCGGCATCTGGGAGAACCCGGTGCAGCGCGAGCCGCTGCTGGCCATCGTCCGCTCGGCCGTCGGCAACGAACGGGCCGCCGCCGTCTTCCGCGACCTGATCTCCAGCAGGCTGATGAGCAGGGTGGCCGCCGCGCTGGACGGCCCGAATCCGCAGCTGCGGTCGGAGCTCGCCGCCGCGCAGCTGGTGGGGATCTCGCTGCTGCGCTACGTGATCAAGATGGAGCCGCTGGCTTCGGCCGACCCGGAGCACGTCATCAAGATGGTCGCGCCGGGCGTCCAGCGGCTGCTCATCGGCGATACGGACACGGCCCTGCCGGGCGGCTGAGCGAGCCCGGACAGCCGCCCCCGACAGCCGCCCCCGACAGCCGCCCCGGCCCGGGGCGCGGATCTGTGGAACGGGCGCCCGAACTGCGGACGCTCGTCTCACATGGCGGAGGATCTGTCCGGATCTTGGAGTCGGCGCGTAGGCTCGTAAGGCACCGTGGGTACGCGGAGGACGCGCGCGTGCCACCGTGTGTGCCGTGTTGCGCAAAGAACGGACGGACCGCAGCACAGCAAGCACAGCCGAAGCAGCCCGTCCGAACCAGCACAGCCGAAACGCCGCACAGCACACACGTGCCATGCGGAGAACGTACGCATCTCCAGGGAGTGAGCATCGTGCCCGAGCTGAGGTCCCGCACCGTCACCCACGGCCGCAACATGGCCGGAGCCCGCGCGCTGCTTCGCGCGGCCGGCGTAGAGCGTGAGGACTTCGGCAAGCCGATCATCGCGGTGGCGAACAGCTTCACCGAGTTCGTGCCCGGGCACACCCACCTCCAGCCGGTCGGCCGGATCGTCTCCGAGGCGATCAAGCAGGCGGGTGGCATCCCGCGCGAGTTCAACACCATCGCCGTGGACGACGGCATCGCCATGGGCCACGGCGGCATGCTGTACTCGCTGCCCTCCCGCGACCTGATCGCCGACTCGGTCGAGTACATGACCGAGGCGCACTGCGCGGACGCGATGATCTGTATCTCCAACTGCGACAAGATCACGCCCGGCATGCTGAACGCCGCCCTGCGGCTGAACATCCCGGTTGTCTTCGTCTCCGGCGGACCGATGGAAGCGGGCAAGACGACGCTGGTCAACGGCGCCGTCCGGTCCAACCTCGACCTGATCAGCGCCATGTCCGACGCCGCGTCCGACACCGTCTCCGACGAGGACCTGGCCCGGATCGAGGAAGCGGCCTGCCCGACCTGCGGCTCCTGTTCCGGCATGTTCACCGCCAACTCGATGAACTGCCTGGTCGAGGTGCTGGGCCTGGGCCTGCCGGGCAACGGTTCCGTGCTCGCCACGCACACCGCCCGCAAGGCGCTGTACGAGGCCGCCGGCCACGCCATCGTGGACATCACCAAGCGGTACTACGACCACGACGACGAGACGGTCCTGCCCCGCAACGTCGCCTCGCGCGCCGCCTTCGAGAACGCGATGGCGCTCGACGTCGCCATGGGCGGCTCCACCAACACCGTGCTGCACCTGCTGGCCGCCGCCCAGGAGGCCGGGCTCGACTTCGAGATGGCGGACATCGACCGCGTGTCGCGCCGCGTCCCGTGCCTGTGCAAGGTCGCGCCCAACGGCTCGTACCACATGGAGGACGTGCACCGGGCGGGCGGCATCCCCGCCATCCTCGGTGAACTCCAGCGCGGCGGGCACCTCCACGAGGACGTCCACAGCGTGCACGCCCCCTCGCTCGCCGACTGGCTCAAGCAGTGGGACGTGCGCGGCGGCTCGCCCTCGGTGGAAGCCGTCGAGATGTTCCACGCCGCGCCGGGCTGCGTGCGGTCGGCGACCGCGTTCTCGCAGTCCGAGCGGTGGGAGACGCTGGACCTGGACGCGGCGGGCGGCTGCGTCCGCGACATCGCCCACGCCTACTCCGCCGACGGCGGCCTGGCCGTCCTGTACGGCAACCTCGCCCAGGACGGCTGCGTCGTGAAGACCGCCGGGGTCGACGAGTCGATCTGGACCTTCCAGGGCCCCGCGGTCGTCGTGGAGTCCCAGGAGGAGGCCGTCGACGCGATCCTCACCAAGCGCGTCAAGGAGGGCGACGTGGTCGTCGTCCGCTACGAGGGCCCCAAGGGCGGACCGGGCATGCAGGAGATGCTGTACCCGACGTCGTTCCTCAAGGGGCGCGGGCTCGGCGCCAAGTGCGCGCTGATCACCGACGGCCGGTTCTCCGGCGGCACCTCGGGCCTGTCCATCGGCCACGCCTCACCGGAGGCGGCCTCCGGCGGCGTCATCGCGCTCGTCGAGGACGGCGACCTCATCAGCATCGACATCCCGGGCCGGTCCATCGAGCTCCAGGTGTCCGAGGACGAGCTGGCCGCCCGCCGCACCGCGCTGCTGGACCGGCTCGGCTCGTACCGCCCGGTCGCCCGCGAGCGCAAGGTCTCGCAGGCGCTGCGCGCGTACGCGGCCATGGCCACCAGTGCGGACAAGGGCGCGGTCAGGGACGTCAGCAAGCTCGGATAGCTCTCGGATAGGGTCCCTCCCTCGGCAGGTACATGACGAGGGAGGGAGGCTGAGTTGGACAGCAAGCTCTACGAGCAGGGGTTCCGGGACCAGTCGCAGCGGATGAAGGCGGCGGGCTTCGTGCTGCTCGCCGGCGCCGTCGTGCTGTGGATCTGGTTCGCGTACCTGCTGACGTTCCCGTACGAGGTGGGACAGGGCCAGTACAGCTCGGTCTCCTGCGAATCCGTCCTCTTCGGCGACCCGGAGCCCCCGCCGGACTCCTGCGAGGAGGCCCGCGACATCCCCACGTTCCTGGGCCTGCTGGGCGCCTCGCTCCCACTGGCCGCGGCGGGCACGGGGCTGTACGTCACCGGATCGCTCAGCCTCCGCGTGAGCGGCCACCGGCAGACGATGGAGTACCTGGAAGGCCGGTCGGAGCCGAAGCGGCCGAAGCGGGACGAGGCGGAGCCGACGGTCCGGTCCGACTGAGCCAGGCGCCCGGTCCCGGCCGCCCGGCCGGGGGCGGGGCGGCGGCTTGCCGGTGGGGGAGCGGGGGCCCGGGGCGTACGGCGGTTCCCGCCCGTGGCGCGCGGAGCGCTACCAGCGCGACGGAGTACGGTCGTCCACCGCGAAGACCGTCCCGTCGGGGGCGGAGGCGAACACCTTCCCGTCCGCGGGCACCGGGGCGGGCAGCCGGTCCAGATAGCCGTTCCGCGCCGTACCAGGGGACGGCGGGGTCTGCCCGATCAGCTCCCCGCCGACCGCGTCGACCGCCAGCAACCGGCCGTCGGCCGACGAGAAGTAGAGCCGGTCATCGGAGGCGACGAGGGGTGAGGCGTTGCCGACCGAGGTCTCCAGCCGCCACAACTGGGCCCCTTTCGCTCCGCCGTCCTTCGCTCCGCCGCCCGCCGAACTGCTGTCCGCCGAATCGCCGTCCGCGGAATTGCCGCCCTCTGAGCTGCCGCCCTCCGAGCTGGCGCCCTTCGCGCCGTCGTGCCGACTGTCGATGGCGACCAGGCCGCCGTCGTAGCCCAGCAGGTACACGATGTCCCCGCTGACCGCGGTGCTCGCCGTGTGCAGCGGCGCCGTCAGCGGAACACGCCGCTCCTGGCGCTTCGCCGGGTGGTAGCGGACGACGGCGACGGCCCGGGACTCGGTGTCGCTGTCGATGAGTTGCAGCACGCCCCCGCGACTGGTCCCTGTCGGAGTGAGCTGCCCACCCAGCCGACTCGTCCACTGGGTGGCGCCGCTCACCGGGTCGATCGCGGTGACCAGCGTGCGCGAGCCGTCCGCCGCCGTGCTGACCGCGTAGGCGGTGCGCCCGTTCCCGTACGAGAAGAACTGCGGCGTAGCGTGCCCGTCGAGACGGTGCCGCCAACGCGACGTGTTCGTCGCCCCGTTGACGGCCGTGATGGTGCCGTCGGCGGACACCAGCAGCACCGTGCCGCCCGCGCGGTAGACACGCCCGCCATACGCCGACACATCACGGGTCCAGCGGGGCCGCCGCGTGTCCGGGTCCAGCGCCTCAAGGCGCGCACCGTCCGGCGAGAGCGTCTGGACCAGACCGGCGGCGAGTACCGGCGCCGTCGGCACGCCCTCCTCCGCGGCGTCACGCGCGGCCGTCCTGCCCGACCACACCATGCGCCCGCTGTCCGGGTTGATCCTGGCCGCCTTGACGTTCTTCTCCGCGCAGTACAGGGCGCCTTGGCCGTACGAGCAGAATGACGTGCCCGCGCCCGTCTGCCCCGCCTGAGCGGGCGGCAGCCCCGCCTCGTCACGCATGTTGATCCGCCACGGCCGCCACGACTTGGCGATGGCGCCGCGCCGGTCGTCCGCGTCGGAGTCCGAGCCGAAGCCGCCGAAGCCGTCGAGCTGCCGCAGTGTCCACACCGTGCCCGCACCGAGGGCGACGACCGCGGCGACCGCAACCGCCAGCCACCGGCTGCGGCGGCTCAGCCGCGTCCGCCGTCTCCGCCGCGAGCCACGGCCGACGTGTTGCCCGCGGTCACCGCGGTCACCGCGGTCACTGGGAACTCTGTGGCCACCGCGATCACCGCGGTCGCTGCGGTCATGGAGGCCATCGTGACCACCGTGTTCGCCGTGGGGACTGCCATCGCTGTGAGAACTGCCGTCACCGCGGGGACTGCCGTCGCCGCGTTCTCCCAGCCCCCTGCGCCCGGCTGCGGGCCGCGCGGCCCTGTCCTGCCCGGGATGGGTGGTGTTGGCGTCGGTGTCACCCGCCCTGGCGGTCCGGGCGGCACCGGCGGCGTCCGCCGTGTCCGCCGTGTCCGCCGTGCCGGTGGTGGCGTGGCCGCCGTCGGCCGGCCTCTCGGCCGGCTCGCCCGCCGACGTGCCCGCGGCCTCGCCCGCCAGGGCGTCCGCGCCCGCCGCCGCGATGTCGCGTTCCAGCGAGGCGGGCCGGCGCTGGACCGGCACTCGGGGCGTGCCGAACGGCGTGTACGGGCCGCGCCCGCCCGCCCGCAGGGCCGCCATCAGCCCGTCGGGGGTGGGCCGGTCCGCGGGGTTCTTCGCCAGGCAACCGCGGATCAGCGGCAGCAGGTCGTCCGGCACTCCGTCCAGGTCCGCCTCGTCGTGGACCACTTGGTACGCCACGATGTACGGGCTGTCCGAACTGAAGGGCCCGCGCCCGGTCGCCGCGTGCACCAGTACCGAGCCGAGAGTGAACACATCGGCCGCTGGGCCCACTTCGCGCGGACGCTGGAACTGCTCGGGCGCCATGAACGGCGGCGTGCCGATCAGCTTGCCCGTCTCCGTGCGCAGATCGCTGTCCGAGGGGCGGGAGATGCCGAAGTCGATGACTCGGGGCCCGTCGGCGGCGAGCAGCACATTGCTCGGCTTCAGATCGCGGTGGACGACACCCACGCGGTGGATGTCGCGCAGCGCCTCCGCCAGTCCCGCGGCCAGCCCTCGCACCTCGTCCGGGTCCAGCGGGCCGCTCCGCTTCACGTGCTGGGCGAGAGTGGGACCGGGAATGTAGAGGGTTGCCATCCAGGGGCGTTCAGCGTACGGATCGGCGTCCACCACCGGAGCCGTGAACGCCCCGCTGACCCGCCGAGCGGCCGCCACCTCTTGCCGGAACCGCGCCCTGAACTCCGGGTCCGTCGCGAATTCCGCATGCACCACCTTGACGGCGAGCCGCATTCCCGAGGTGGACCTGGCCAAATGGACGACTCCCATTCCGCCGGAGCCGAGGCGCGATTCGAGCCGGTACTGCCCGGCAAATTCTGGATCTTCCGCTTCCGGGCCTGTCCCCGCGTTGCGCAGCGGCGGCATTCCCCCACCCCCGTGAATTCGACCGCACTCGCGGCTCACGGAGCCTAGTCGATGTCACGTACGGCGCCGGGGAGGCTTGCTAGCCTGCGCATGTCTACGTACAAAACGCTCAACGGGGGAGGGCCTTATGGCCATGGAAGAGATCGACACGACCAGTTTGGCGACGAGCGCCGCCGCGGGTGCCGCGACGGACGAACTGACCGAAGCGCCCGCGGGCGACCCGACCGGCGACAGCGCGATGGTGGCCGCAGCCGCGGACGCGGAGGTCTCGGCGGTCACTTATCCGGTCGCGCCCGGCCACCGGGTCAACGTCCGCAGCGGACCGACCACCACCAGCCAGCTCGTGAAGGTGCTGCCGTACAACGCGCGGGTCCGCATCCGCTGTCAGCGGCGTGGCGAGCGCGTCTCCGGCCCGTACGGCACGTCGAACATCTGGGACAGCATCGCCCCCGGTCAGTACATCGCCGACGCGTACGTGAAGACGGGCAGCGACGGCTTCGTGACGGTGGCCTGCGGCTGAGGCCGACCACCGGCCTCACCGGCCGGGCGAGCGGCCACGCGCCACGCCGGAAACGGCCGCTCGTTCCGGCCGTCCCGCTCGCCTGTCCGTCCTGTCCGTCCTGTCCGTCCTGTCCGTCCCGGTCGTCCCGGCGTCGGCTGTCCGGTGCCATGTGCTCGGCGCCGCAGGCGTACGGGCACCGCTGCCCACAGGGCATCACTGCTGCACGCGGGCGCCGCCGTTTACGGCGCTGCCGCTGACAGCACCACCCCCTACGGTGCTTCCTTCCCCGCTGTCACCGCGTCCGCCAGCGTCCCTTCGAGCGCCGTCCCCTCGCGCAGCGTGGCTCTCGGCAGGGCGGCGACGCTGGGGGCGGGGCGCGGCGGCCCCGGCCGCCACGCCCGGTTCACGTGCTTGTCCGGCTTCGCATCCGGCTGCCGGGGCTCCACCGAGAAGAGCGTGCCGTCGGTCGCCGTCGCCACGAGCGCGCCGCCGACCCGCAGCACCCGGTTGCTCTCGGTGTTCATGTCCACGCCGCTGTTGGTGCTCCTGGGACCGGACTGCCAGCGCTCGGCGCCCGTCAGCAGATTCAGCGCGAGCAGTCGTCCGCTGGTGCTGCACAGGTAGACGCTGTTCTCCTGCGTGGAGACGGACGGCATGCCGAGCCGCTCCACGGTCGAAGGCCGGGACCACAGCTGTTTTCCGTCATGCGGGTCCAGCGCGGTGACCCGGCCACTGCTCTGCACGAAGAACAGCCGGCCCCCGGTGAGCGTGGCAGTGCCAAGGGCGTTCTTCGGGAGCTTCACCTCGCGGCGCGTGCCATCGGTCGTGTCGACCCGGATCAGCTTGGGGTACGGGGCGTTCTCCGAGGCGCCGTAGCGCAGGAACAGCAGATCCTCGCCATCGACACCGATGGGGCTGTCCACGTCCTTCAGCCGGCCCAGATCGGTGGGAGATCCGTCAGCGCGGTCGAGACGCCGGACATACGAGTAGTCAGCGGACTCCTCGTCCTTCCAGCACGTCGCGTACGGCACGCCATCGTGCGAGGCCGCGGTGCACGTCTCATCCCTGGTCACCGGGTACGTCCAGCGGGTCTTGCCGGTCGCCACGTCGCGCGCGGTCAGCGCACGGTCCCCGGGGGCGCTGCTGAGCAGCAGATCACCGGAGAGCCGCGTGTCCGCGCTGTCGCTCACCGGCCTCGACCAGACCTTGTCGCCCGTGCCGGCGTCGAGCGCGATCAGCCGGACCTCGTCCTCGGCGGGGCTGTCGTGGACGAAGACGAGCCCGCCGCGCACCCCGATCGGCTGGCTGCCGGTCATCATCTCCTCGGAGTCGGCCAGTTCGTCCGTACGCCAGTCCACTCGCCCGGTGACGGCGCTGAGACGGAGCGTCGGGAAGCCCATCCCGCCGCAGAACAGCGCCGTGCCCCGGGCTGTGCACAGCGGATCGGAGCCGCCGCCGATCAGCTGCTCCTCTTCGGACTCGGACGGGGAAGCCCCGACCTCGGGGAGGAAGGACTCCCATGGCCGCCAGTGGTCGGGCGGGGCGAGGTGGCGTACGGGGTCCGTCGCCGTTCCGCTGGTCCGCACGCCGTCGTCGTCCGTGCCGTAGAAGGCGAACGCCCCGCCGCCGACGGCCAGCGCCGCGACCGTGGCCACACTGGCCAGCAGCATCCGCCTGCGTCGCCGTCCAGCGAGGCCGGTGAGGGTCGCCATCCGGCCCACGGCACCCCACTCGCGCCTGCCCGCGCGCGGCCCCGCCCCGCCGACGCCGTCCTCGGGCACGCCACTGCCGCCCGCATGGGGCTGATCGTCGGCATGGGGGCCCACGCCGGCACCGGGAAGGCCGTCCATACCGAGAGCGCTGCTACGACCGGAAGCACGGTCACGGCGGCTCCCGGGCCGGCGGAGGGGCCCACGGCCACGAAAGATCCCACGCTTACCCGCAGAGCCGGAGCCGGAGCCGGAGTCAGAGCCGAGGCTTGAGCCGGACGAGCCGGACGAGCCGGACGAGGCGGCGGAGGTGCCCCCGGCCCCGGTGGCCCGCGACGGCACGCGCACCGGACCGCGCTCGGGAAGGTCCCCGAACAGCCGCAGCAGCTCAGGCAGGACCGGCCGGTCCTCCGGCGCCTTCGCCAGACACCGCTCGATGACGTCGCGCAGCGGCGTGGTCAGCGTGCGCAGGTCGGGCGGCTCGTGCACCACCTGATACGCCGTCAGATACGGGCTGTCCGCGTCGAAGGGGCCGCGCCCGGTCGCCGCGTACACCAGCAGCGCGCCCAGCGAGAACACATCGGAGGCCGCCGTCACCTCCCGCGGCCGGTGCAGCTGCTCCGGCGACATGAACGGCGGCGTTCCCATCACCCGCCCGGTCACCGTCAGTGCCTGGTTGTCCCCGGCGCGCGAGATGCCGAAGTCGATGACCCGGGGGCCGTCCTTCGCGATCAGTACGTTGGCGGGCTTGAGGTCGCGGTGGATGACGCCCACCCGGTGGATGTCGTACAGCGCCTCGGTCAGGCCCAGCGCCAGCCGCCGCAGCCGCGCGGCGTCCATGGGCCCGCGCTCCTTCAGCTCGTCGCAGAGAGTACGGCCGGGCACGTACAACGTTGCCATCCACGGCCGTTCGGCGTCCGGATCGGCGTCCACGACGGGCGCGGTGTACGCGCCGCTCACCCGCCGCGCCGCGGCGACCTCCTGCCGGAAGCGGGTACGGAACTCCTCGTCCTCGGTGAACTGGGCGTGCACCACCTTCACCGCGACCCGCCGCCCGGAGAGCGAGCGCGCGAGGTAGACGACTCCCATGCCACCGGAACCGAGCCGGTCAAGCAGCCGGTAGTCGCCCATCGTCTCCGGATCACCGCCGCTCAGCGGCACTGCCACACCTCCCCGTACGGCCTCCCTGTACGCGCGTCCGAGCAGAAAGACTAGACGGCGTACGAGACAGCGGAGAGACCGAACCGGGCAACCGGCGATAATCGAGGGTATGAGCGAAGCGCAGCACCCCGGCGACGGCGCCCCCGACACCGGCTCGGGCGGCGGTGCCGACAAGGGTCCGGACGGCAGTGCCGACACGAGCCCCGGCGTAGATGCCGACCTTGGCCCTGGTGCGGGGCACGACGACGGACCCGAGCCTGAGCCGATCCGGTTCTTCGGGACGACCTGGGTCAACCACGACGGGGGCTACGCGCTGCGCCGCGTCGCCTTCTCCATCGGCACGCTGGTGGCCGCTGTCGCGGGCGCGTTCCTGCTGCGCTTCGCGTATCAGGGCGTGGTGATGGGTGACGCCGGAGGGCTCGTCAACCTTCTGCTCATCGTGGCCTTCGCGATCTGCAGCGCTCTCGCCTTCGGCCGCGCGATGGAGGAGCTGGGCGGCGGCAGTGGGCGGCGAGCGGGCGGCGGTGCGCCCGGTGGCCGTCGCGACGATCCCGCCGCCGAGAAGTCGATGCGCAGCATCAAGGTCATCGGCTTCGTGGGGGTCCTGCTCGCCTACTTCTGCCGCAGCCTCTTCGAGGCCCCGCGCGAGAAGCTGCTCCGCGCCGACTACGAGGAGCGGCGGGCGCGGTTCGAGCGGCTGCGCGCGGCCCGTACGGGCAACCCGGCGGGCAAGCGGAAGAAGCGCAAGCGCCGCTGAACTTCCGCGCTGAGCCGCCTCCACTGAGCCATCCCCGGTCAGCCGTTCCCGTCAGCCACCACTTGGTCGGCGAGCCACCAAGAGCTGTGCGCGGAGAGCCGTACGCCGGAGAGTCGTACGTGGGAGTCGTACGCCGGAGAGTCGTACGCCGCGAGCCCGGCATTCAGCGCCCGGCGTGTGGCGTCCGGCGTGCGGTGCTGAACGTGGCGCTGGACGGGACGTTCGGGGTCAGTCGGAGTCGGGGGTGCAGGCGGCGGCGATGGCGAGGCTGTCCTCGTAGATGTGGTGCCGGACGATGTGCCCGCCCTCGACGGTGAGCCGCAGCGCGAACGGCGAGTGGAAGGTCTTCCCCGTGGCCCGCAACGTGCCGTACAGGTTGCCGGTCAGCACCGCCTCCTGGCCGTCGACAACGATCGCGTCGATGCTGGCGCCACCCGCCCCCGGCACCGTGTGCGCGGCGAGCTCGACCCAATGGCCTACGACGTCGGCGCGCGTGGAGCGGGGCCGTATCCACGGAACGACCGGATTGGGCGCCACCATCCAGTCGACCTTCTCGGCGTAGACGGCGGCGATCCGCTCGGGGCCCTGGTCCGGATCGGCGACCCGCCGCAGGTACTCGGCCACGACCTCACGCGTCTGCTCGGTGGCGCCCGAGCCGGTGGCGACGGCGGCAGCGGTCGTCTCCGGGGAAGCGGTGGCGGCGAGGTCCGGAGCGGTGGTGGTGGCGGGGATGGTGACGGAAGTGGCCTGGTCGGCGGGGCTGAGTGCGGTGTTGGTGTTCATGCGGCTCAGCTTGCCGTGAAGGCGGGCGACCGTCGATTACCCGGCAGGTAATGGAGGGCGATGCCGCCGATGCGGCTGCGGCTGCGCGCTCCCTGTGCCGCCGCCCGGAGAGCGGGCCGGCGGCAGCGGCATGGGGGAAACCCCTGAGGCGTCCCCGAGGTACCCCCCAGTCCTCCCCGACATGTGTCAACTTTCTTTGACAGGTGCTGGGCGGGGTGTCAGCGTAGAGACCAGTCACCGGCAGAGAGGGGTCGAGGTGAGCGTGGACCCGGCTCCGACTGGAGACGAGCTACTCAAGATTCTGGGAGCGCTCGGCAATCCGCACCGCATCCGTATCATCGCGGCGCTCGCCGAAGGCAGGAACTACGTCAGCCGCCTGGCCCGGGAGATCGGCATCAGCCGCCCGCTGTTGCACATGCACCTGCAACGACTGGAGGCCGCGGGTCTCGTCGTCGGTTCGCTGGAGCTGTCGGAGGACGGGAAGGCGATGAAGTTCTTCGAGGTGGCGCCGTTCGCCTTCCACCTCAGCCCCGCTGCCGTCGCGACGGCGGCGGAGACGCTCCAAGCACCGGACTCCGCGTCCAGTTCCCCACCGGACTCGAAGCCCCCACCGAACTCCGGCCCCGGCTCTGACCCCCGCCTCAGCCCCAGCCCCGGCCCCATACCAACCGATTCCGAGACAGTCGTACAAGGGAGAGCGCAGTGAACGAGGAGATGGTGACACTCGCCGACGACACAGCCGGAGCGTGGGCGGGAGCGGTGGGCGCGGGCGGTGTCTTTCTCCTGCTCATCGTGATCGTCTGGCAGATCGCGGCGACGTGGCGGTCGCGCATGCTGGCCGCGCGCGAAGATCAGTACAGGCAGCTGGCCGCGAAATACGCCCAGCTGTTGGAGGACAACACCGAACTCCACCGGCGCACTCTCGACGAGCTGAGCCAGACCCGGCTCGCCCTGGAATCGATGGAAAAGATGATGCGCGAGGTCGAATAGGCCCTACGGGAGGTCTCCGAGTCACCGAGACCACCAAGGGATGTCCGGCGGGTCACGCGGGCCCGGCATCGGGCTGCGCAGGGGGCCTCCCCAGGCCACCAGGCTCAGGCGAAGCAGCCCTGACCCGGCACAAGGATGTCCCCCGCCAGGGGCGCGGGGAACCGCGCGACCAGCCACGACGCACCCGCGGTCTGTGAGGCGCGGCCAGGGGCCCCGTTCCCGGCACGCCCCGCCGGCCACGGCCGAGTGCCACCAGTGCCACTCCCGCCGAACATGCCCGAGTGCCACCAACCACCAATGCCCCAAAGCCATCAGTGGCACCAGCGCGTACGGCCGGGAGCGGCAACTCCCGGCCGTACGAACGTACGAAGCGAAGTTCCGCGAGCCCATCGCGCAACTCACTCCCGTCAAAAGGAGATCACCCATGCCCGCTTGGAGCAAGCGGCTCCCCGCCCTGCCCGGTGGCCACCGCTCGAAATGGGTCGTCCTCGCCGTCTGGCTGATCCTGGCCGTCGCCCTCGGGCCGCTCGCGGGCAAGCTCGGCGACGTCGAGGACGACGGCCCCAACGCGTTTCTGCCGGGCGCTTCCGAGTCCGCTCGGGTCAACACCGAACTGGAGAAGTTCCGCGACGACGAGCTGACGGCCGCCGTCACGGTCTAGAGCCGCGCCGAGGGCATCACCGCCGCCGACAAGGCCAAGACCGAGACGGACAGGTCCCGGTTCGCGAAGTTCGCGGCCGACGGGGAGCAGGTGGCGCGAGCCGTGCCCTCCGAAGACGGCAAGGCCCTGATGACCGTGGTCCCGCTGTCCTCGGACGACGACCTCGGCGATGCCGTCGAGCAGGTACGCGACACCGCCGCCGCCAACGCCCCACCGGGGCTCGACACGGCGGTCGGCGGCCCGGCCGGTTCGCTCATGGACTCCGTCGAGGTCTTCGACTCCCTCGACTCCACGCTCATGATCATTACCGGCGCGGTCGTCGCCGTACTGCTGCTGATCACCTATCGCAGCTCGATCCTGTGGATCTTCCCGCTCCTCGCTGTCGGCTTCGGCGCCGTTCTGACCCAGGCGGCCACCTACCTCCTGGCCAAGCACGCCGGGCTGCCCGTCGATCCGCAGAGCGCGGGCATCCTGATGGTCCTGGTCTTCGGCGTCGGGACCGACTACGCACTGCTGCTCATCGCCCGCTACCGCGAGGAGCTGCACCGCCGCGAGAACCGGCACCAGGCGATGCGCGTCGCGCTGCACCGCTGCGGCCCGGCCATCCTCGCCTCCGCCGGAACCATCGCCATCGCCCTGGCCTGCCTCACCTTCGCCGACATCAACTCCTCGCGCTCGCTCGGCCTGGTCGGTGCCGTCGGCGTCGGCTGCGCCTTCCTCGCGATGATCACCGTGCTTCCCGCGCTGCTGGTGATCGCGGGCCGCTGGATCTTCTGGCCGTTCGTACCGCGCTTCGGCACGGAGCAGCGCGCGTCCCGGACCCCGTGGGCGAAGATCGGTGCGGCTGTGGCGCGCCGCCCTCGCTGGGCCTGGCTGATGTCACTCGCCATCACCGGCGTCCTCGCGGTGAGCGCGTTCGGCATCAGCATGGGCCTCACCCAGTCGGAGATGTTCCAGGACAAGCCCGAGTCGGTCGTCGCCCAGGACCGGATCTCCGCCCACTACCCGTCGGGGGCCTCCGACCCGGCCGACGTCGTCACCCGCGCGGACGGGGCCACGGTCGCCCAGGTCAAGCGGGCCGCGGCGGCGGTCGAGGGGGTGGCGCAGGTGAGCGACGCGCACGACACCGCCCGTACGGGAGGCATCGCACTCGCCACCTTCTCCGTCGTGCTGAAGGACGCGCCGGACAGCCAGGCCGCCAAGGACACGATCGATGGGCTGCGCGACGCCGTGCACGCCGTCGACGGCGCCGACGCACTCGTCGGGGGGACCACAGCCCAGACCCTGGACAGCCAGCGGGCCGCCGACCGCGATCTGACGACCGTCATCCCGATCGTGCTGCTCGTCGTGCTCGCGATACTGATCTGGCTGCTCCGGTCGCTGGTGGCTCCCGTACTGCTGCTCGCGACGGTCGTCGTCTCCTTCTTCGCCGCGCTCGGTACGTCCAACCTCCTGTTCGAGCACGTGCTGGGTTTCGCCGGAGTGGACTGGTCGATCCCGCTGATGGGCTTTGTCTTCCTCGTCGCACTGGGCATCGACTACAACATCTTCCTGATGACCCGCGTACGGGAGGAAGTCGCCGTGCTCGGCCACGCCAAGGGCGTCATCGCGGGCCTGACCGGCACCGGCGGTGTCATCACATCGGCGGGCGTCGTCCTGGCCGCGACCTTCGCGGTGTTCGCCGTCCTGCCGCTGGTCACGATGGCTCAACTGGGCGTGCTGGTCGGGGTGGGCGTACTGCTCGACACCTTCCTCGTCCGCACGGTCCTGGTTCCCGCCCTGGCACTGGACCTCGGCCGACGCGTGTGGTGGCCGGGGCCGCTCAGCCGCGCCGGTCACACACCGGAGGACCCGGCCGACCCGGCCGACGCCGTGGTCCTTGACGCGTATGCGCCCCGCGAGGAGTATTCATCGCATGGTGAATAAATCGCGGAGCGACCGTCCCAGCGGAGCCGCCGACCCCTCCGCCGGTATGCCACCGCACCCCGGAGGAGCACCCGAAGCCGCAAACGCACCGGACGCCACGGACACACCGCCAGCCGCCACGAGCGCACGACCAGCCGCCAACGCGGCCATTCGCGCCCGAGGGCTACGCGTCGTACGCGGCAGCCGGACGGTCCTCGACGGGGTCGACTTCGACATCCCGCGCGGCCAGGTCACCGGCCTCCTGGGCCCCAGCGGCTGCGGCAAATCCACCCTGCTCCGGTCCATCGTGGGAAGCCAGGCCAAGGTCACCGGCACTCTCGAAGTCCTCGGCCGACAGGCGGGCGCCGCCCCACTCCGCGAACGCGTCGGCTACGTCACCCAGGCACCTTCGGTCTACCTCGACCTCACGCCGCGCCAGAACCTCTCCTATTACGCCGCTGTCCTCACACCCCACGCGTCCCGCGACGACCGGCATACGGAGATCGAGAGGGGACTCGCCGACGTCGACCTCGTCTCACACGCCGACGCGCTCTCCGGCAACCTCTCTGGCGGCCAGCTCAGCCGGGTCTCCCTCGCCGTAGCGCTCCTCGGCCACCCCGAGCTCCTGGTGCTCGACGAGCCCACCGTCGGTCTCGACCCCGTACTCCGCCGCGATCTCTGGGCTCTCTTCCACCGCCTCGCCACCGACCAGGGCGTGACCCTCCTCGTCTCCTCCCACGTCATGGACGAGGCCGACCGCTGCGACCGGCTGCTCCTCATGCGCGCAGGCCGAATCCTGGCGGACGGCACACCTGCCGCGCTGCGCGAGCGGACGCACACGGACACGGTGGAGGAGGCGTTCCTCCATCTCGTGGACGCCGAGACCGCCGACAACCCAGAGAACCGCGACAACGGCGGCAACGGCGGAATCCGCGACGGCCGCGACGATGGCAACAGCAACAGCAACAACAGCAATGGCGAAAACCGCAGGAACTCCGCGAGGAAGTGACCCCGGTGAACATCTCCCGCACGCTTGCCACCGCCCGCCGCGTGCTGCGCCAGCTCCGCCACGACCCCCGCACCATCGCTCTGCTGCTGCTCGTGCCGGTCATTCTGCTCGTGCTGCTCTACTGGGTCTTCGACTCCGACAAACGGTCCTTCGACACGATCGGGGCATCGCTGCTCGGCATTTTCCCGCTCGTGACGATGTTCCTCGTCACCTCCATCGCCACTCTGCGGGAACGCACCTCGGGCACCCTCGAACGCCTGCTGACCATGCCCCTGGCCAAGGCGGACCTGATCCTCGGATACGCCCTCGCCTCGGCCTGCTCGCCGTTGTCCAGGCATCGCTCGCCACGGGCGTCGCCGTCTGGGCCCTCGATCTGAGCATCGCCGGTTCCCCCTGGCTGCTGCTTGTCGTCGCTCTCCTGGACGCGCTGCTCGGTACGGCTCTGGGGCTTTTCGTCAGCGCGTTCGCCGCCACGGAATTCCAGGCCATTCAGTTCATGCCCGCGCTGATCTTTCCGCAGATCCTGCTCTGCGGCCTTTTCGCACCGAGGGACAGCATGCAACCGGTACTGGAAGCGGTTTCGAATGTGCTGCCGATGTCGTACGCCGTCGACGGCATGACGGAGGTTCTCCGGAACGATTCCCTCACCGGTGATTTCGTCCGCGACACGCTCGTCGTCGCCGGCTCCGCCGCCCTCGTCCTCGGCTTGGGCGCTGCCACCCTCCGCCGCCGTACGACATAACGCCACGGCCCCCGGACGCCCGCCCAGTACCGGTTACCGGCACGCCCGTACCGCCGCCCCGTACCGCCAGCCGGACACCCGCCACACACTCCGCGCCCCGATGCGAGGATTGCCCGTAGCGCCACAGGCGGACGCGGAACCGGCGTGGCGCGGGCATCAAACGGGCGCAAGGATTCCGTACCGCACTGGATGAGGTGAGCGACAGCATGACGCAGAAGGTCGCCGTGCTCGGCACGGGAAAGATCGGCGAGGCACTGCTCAGCGGAATGATCCGCGGCGGCTGGGCCCCGGCGGACCTGCTGGTCACAGCCCGCCGCCCGGAGCGCGCCGCGGAACTGCGCGCCCGGTACGGCGTCGAGGCCGTCACGAACACCGAAGCGGCCAAGGCCGCCGACACCCTCATCCTCACCGTCAAGCCGCAGGACATGGGCGCCCTGCTCGACGAGCTGGCACCACATGTTCCGGCCGACAGGCTGGTCATCTCCGGCGCGGCCGGTATTCCGACGGCGTTCTTCGAGGAGCGGCTCGCCGCCGGGACGCCGGTCGTACGGGTCATGACGAACACGCCCGCCCTGGTCGACGAGGCCATGTCCGTCATCTCGGCGGGCAGCCACGCCACCGAGGCCCACCTCATCCACGCGGAAGAGATCTTCAACGGAGTCGGCAAGACGCTCCGCGTCCCCGAGTCCCAGCAGGACGCGGCCACCGCCCTGTCAGGCTCAGGACCCGCGTACTTCTACTTCCTCGTCGAAGCCATGACCGACGCGGGCATCCTGCTCGGGCTGCCACGCGACAAGGCGCACGACCTGATCGTGCAGGCGGCGATCGGCGCGGCCGTGATGCTGCGGGACAGCGGTGAGCACCCGGTCAAGCTCCGCGAGGCCGTGACGTCCCCGGCGGGCACGACCATCAGCGCCATCCGCGAGCTGGAGCGCCACAGCGTACGGGCCGCGCTGATCGCAGCCCTGGAAGCGGCCCGCGACCGCAGCCGCGAACTGGCCTCAGGCAACGGCTGACCTGGCGCAGGCCGCGCCACCTCCACCCGCCGACGGCCGCCGCCCAGCCCCGGTCCGATCGGTCCGATCCGGGAACCGAAGCCAGGCGGCGGCCACCGGCAGCCGTCCGCCGGAGCCACGCCTTCAGCAGGGCGTGCTCTCAGAGGCACTCATGCCGGAGCCAGCAGCCCCACAGCCGCGTACGCCGCGTCGACCCGTGGCCGCGCCATCGCCCGCGCCCGCTCGGCTCCCTCGCGCAGTACCCCGTCCACATAGCCGGGGTCCGCGGACAGCTGGGCATGCCGTTCCCGCACCGGCCGCAAGACCTCCACCACGGCCTCAGCGGTGTCCTTCTTGAGCGCCCCATACGACGCGTACTCGGCCGCCAGGTCCTCCGGCCTCCCACCCCGGCACGCGGCCAGCACGTCCAGCAGGTTCGCCACCCCCGGCTGCGTGTCCCTGACGTAGGACACCTCGCTCCCGCTGTCGGTGACGGCCCGCATCACCTTCTTGCGCACGACGCCCGGCTCGTCGAGCAGGTAGACGATCCCGCTTGTCTCGGCGTGCGACTTGCCCATCTTCGACGTGGGGTCCTGGAGGTCCATGACCCGGGCGGCGATCCGCGGGTGCACGGCACGGGGAACGGTGAAGACCGGGCCGTAGCGCTGGTTGAACCGCTGCGCGAGATCCCGGGTCAGCTCCACATGCTGGGCCTGGTCGTCCCCCACGGGAACCTCATCCGTTCCGTACGCGAGGATGTCGGCGGCCATCAGCGCCGGATACGTCAGCAACGACAGCCGTACGTTTCCACCCCGAGCGGTCTCCCGCCCCGCCTTCTCCTTGTACTGGATCATGCGCCGCATCTCGCCGTCGGAGGCGACGCACTCCATCAGATACGAGAGCCGCGCGTGCTCATCCACCTGGCTCTGCACGAACACCGTGCACTCTCGCGGATCAAGGCCGGCCGCGAGCAGCAGCGTGGCGGCCTGTCGGCTCAGCCGCCGCACGCGCGCCGGATCGTGCTCCACGGTCAGCGCGTGCAGATCGACGACGCAGAACAGCGCGTCCGACCGGTGCTGATCCTCCGCGGCCCACCGCCGTACGGCACCCAGATAGTTCCCCAGCGTCAGGTGGCCCGTCGGCTTGACCCCGCTGAAGATCCGCACCCGTCCCGGCGCGGGCCGGGAGCCTTCCGTCGCGCCCGCGGGGTCCGGCGCATCCCCGGCGCCGGGACTCCCAGCGCCCCCGGTCACTCCAGCCACCCTGGGCGCCACTGCCACCGATGGCAACGCCGTCACACCCGCCGCGTCAGTCACGTCTGTCATCTCTGTCGTCTCCTCCTACCGCTTGCCGGGTCGAGGACCGTCTCCTCCGGCCGACCGGGGCGAGAAGCAGAGCTTCAGAAACGCGAACGGCCGCCGGATTCGGCGGCCGTATGTGCGCACACGCACTGGGTCTGGTCCGCCGTCAGGCGGCCCACCACTGGGTGTGCGCGTGCTTGGTCATGCCCGGACCGTACTCCTCAAGAAGGTCCCCCGCCACGGGTTTGAAGCGCCCCGGGGCGTCATGTAGTGTTCTCCGAGTTGCCACACAGCCCGTCAGGGCCGCGTGGCGGCCACTCGCGCCGCACCGGCGGCAAACCATTACCGCACGGCCTCCCTACGGGATGGATTTCGGCATGCTGAAATCCGAACGAAAG